>JAEEXY010000080.1 GCA_016288005.1 Lachnospiraceae bacterium | reverse complement strand
CGCCGGTTCTGTCGAGTGCGTTCTTTGCTTCCTCGTAACTTACATTTGCTCTTTCTCTTAATGCATCAACCTTTTCAAACATTTCCATAATCGTATCCAACCTTTCTTTGTATGTGTATGAGTTTTGTTTTGCTTTTCATGTCATTGGCCTCGTGACAAGAATAAATATACCCGGGCATTCTTAAATAGTCTTTTAGGAAAGATTAAAAATGAATTAAAAGTAGTGTTTTCTGCTTGAAAAAACACTTGAAAACCGCAGGCAAGTATTTATAATTTACTATAGTTAGCAATGGCTAACAGACGCAGCGCCAAGACGCATTTGCTGCGGTGAATAAGGTATTAACGGAGGGAACAGGCAATGGGACTTTTTAAGGATTATGTGAGCCAGACAAGAAAACCTGAGGGCTTTCTGGGAAAGATGATGGTGAACGGTATGAACGGCGGGCATGCCAAGATGGCGGACTGGGGACTTTCTCATCTTACATCCATTGCGCCGGAGAGGATCGCTGAACTCGGATGCGGAGGAGGAAGAAATGCGGGAGCACTGCTTAAAAGGTATCCGCTTTCGCATGTTACCGCTGTCGACTATTCCGATGTTTCGGTGAAGAAAGCATCTGCTTACAATGCGGATGCAATAAAGGGCGGGCGATGTGAAGTCATACAGGGAGATGTTTCGGCACTGACGCTTCCGGAGGGAAAGTATGACCTTGCCACAGCGTTTGAAACGATATACTTTTGGCCGGGGCTAAAAGTATGCTTTGCACAGGTGGCAAAGATACTGAAACCGGGCGGAACATTCCTTATAGTAAATGAGTCGGACGGTACTGATGAGACCGGCCTGAAATTTGAAAAGATAATTGACGGAATGAAATGCCATACTGTCGAGGAAATAGAAGAAGCACTTAAGGCGGCCGGATTTAGTACGATAAAATCCGATCATTATAAAGGCAAACCGTGGATTACCGTTATCGCCCGAAAGTGAGGTCAGTTCCATGGCGGGCAGGTTTTTTGAATAGATATTGACACGGTGTCAGATATTGACTATAATCTATATTGACACGAGGTCAGAATGAACTGTTTGGAGGGCTGCCATGCCGAAAGGATCACCTGAAAGAACCGCAGCGAGAAAAGAAGAGATCATAAACGCCTGCGAGAAACTGTATCAGACAATGAGCTTTAAGGATATCACGCTCAAAGAGATCGGGAATGAGACATCCTTCTCCAGACCCACCATATATAACTACTACCAGACCAAAGAGGAGATATTCCTGGCTCTTTTTGAAAGGGAGTATATCCGCTGGAATGAGGAACTGCAGTCTATCCTTCAGGATAATGAAAAGCTTACAAAAAAACAGATCGCCGAGAAACTGGCCTCGTCCATCGCTAACAGGCAGCAGCTCTTAAAGCTTCTTTCCATGAATAACTACGACATGGAAGAAAACAGCAGGCCGGAGCTGTTGACATCCTTTAAAGTGGCTTATGGCGAGTCCATGAAGATCGTATGCAGTATAATCAAAAAGTTCTGTCCCGAGAAATCGGAGCAGGAGATCAGGGATTTTATCTACGTATTCTTCCCGTTCATGTTCGGGATATATCCTTATACCGCAGTAACGGATAAACAGCGGGAAGCCATGAAAGAGGCAGATGTGGACTTTGTATACCGGTCCGTATTTGAGATAACCGATAACTGTCTGATGAGGCTTTTGTAGAGCGGCAGGGAAAGGAGCACGGCGATGAAATATACCAGACTCGGAAACTCGGATCTGAATGTATCCCGTATCTGCATGGGATGCATGGGATTCGGCGACGCGGCAAGAGGACAGCACAGCTGGACCATAGATGAGGAGCACTCCAGAGAGATCATAAAAAGAGGCCTTGACCTGGGAGTCAATTTCTATGACACCGCGATCGCTTATCAGAGCGGAACCAGCGAGCAGTACGTTGGCAGGGCGCTCAGGGATTTTGCGAAAAGGGAGGATGTGGTTGTTGCAACGAAATTCCTTCCCAGAACCCCGGAGGAGATCGAAAAAGGCATAACCGGCCGGCAGCACATAGAAAACATGATAAACACCAGCCTTAAGAACCTCGGCATGGATTATGTGGATCTGTATATCTATCACATGTGGGACTGGAATACGGATATCTGCGATATCATGGATGGCTTAAACCGTATCGTAAAAGCCGGCAAAGCTAGATATATCGGTATCTCAAACTGTTTCGCATGGCAGATCGCAAAGGCCAATGCCCTGGCTGAAAAAGAAGGCTTTGCGAAGTTTGTCTCCATTCAGGGGCATTACAATCTGATCTTCAGGGAAGAAGAGCGTGAGATGGTTCCTTACTGTGATGAGGAGAATATCGCGCTTACTCCATACAGCGCGCTGGCCGGCGGAAGGCTTTCGAGAAAGCCCGGCGAAGGTGACACAAAGCGGGCTGCCGAAGATGCATATGCTAAGTTCAAATACGATGCGACAAGAGAGCAGGACAGTGTGATCATAGACCGTGTGGCAGAGATAGCCGAAAGGCACGGCGTGACCATGACGGAGGTTTCCCTGGCATGGCTCCTTACCAGGGTAACATCACCCGTGACAGGCGCGACCAAGCTCCACCATATAGAAGGCGCAGCCAAAGCGGTCGATCTGGAGCTGACGGATGAGGAGCTTAAATACCTCGAAGAGCCGTATGTTCCGCACCCTCTTACAGGTGTTATGGCACAGAATAAAAGAGCCGATGCATCCAAGAAACATGTATGGAGGCTGAACTAAGGGCCGGGAGGTGATCAGCTATGATATATCTTGCAGGTTCATGCTCATCGGAGCACAGAACATTCATGAGAAAGATCGCGGGAAAATTAAGGGAGCTCGGTGAAACGGTGTATTGCCCTTTCGAGCTGAAGATCGAAAACGCATGGGATTACTCGCAGGAAGACTGGGCCAAAATGGTCTTTGATAGTGATATAAAAGCCCTGGACGGCTCGGATACGGTGATCGTGATCTCACCCGGACGGATCAGCTCGGCAGGAACGAACTGGGAACAGGGATACTCTTACGCAAAGGGCAAACGCGTATATGTATTCCAGATAACGGAAGAGTCCACCAGCCTGATGACATTCTGCGGGTGCACAGTGTTCAGAAATACGACGGAAAACGAGCTGGTTGACAACATAGGAGAGTTCATTAAGGCCGGCGCTGATGTATCCTGCAATCCCGCGGCAGCAGTACCGGACAAATGCAGAACGACCCTGACCTGAAAAACAACAGACTAATTACAAAGGAACACAGTTATGCAGCTGATATATATAGTTTATCCGGTTTTACTTGTTGTTCTTTTCTGGGGCGCGAAGGTCAGCAGGCCCGGAGCGTTCAATGAAGAGGCTTTCTCGCTGAGACAGATGAAGGCCATGCAGGGGTTCGTGGCGCTGCTCATCATGTTCCACCATTGCGGGCAGAAGACCAGCGCGTCATGGATAGACAAGAAATACTATATCGGCGGCCTTGATGTGTTTGTGGAGATTGGCTTTGTTCTGGTCACTTTCTTCACATTCTGCTCCGGCTACGGACTGTACAAGAGCTTCAAGACCAAACCCGGTTACCTGAGCAAGGGTTATTTCTTAAAGCGCATAGTACCCCTTGTGATACTGGGATATATTGTCACATGGCTCTATCTTCCCTGCAGGTATCTCCTGGGCGAGACTATCGGCGGGAAGCAGCTTTTCTTTTATCTGAGCGGGATCAAGCTCTGCAATCCCAACGGATGGTATGTGTGCATAATCCCGTTTTTCTATCTGTGCTTCTATCTTGCGTTCAAATACTGTAAAAATGAAAAGCTGGCATTAGCTGTCGTTTTTGCCTTTACTGCCGCTTACCAGCTTCTGGGTACGGCGATCAACCATAATGACTGGTGGATTACCGGAGAGTGGTGGTATAACTCCATTCATCTCTTCCCTGTCGGAGTATTCTTTGCCATGTTTGAGGACAGGATCATACCGCATATCAAAAAATACTATATTGTCTATCTGATCGCCGGAGCGGTCCTGGTATTCGGAGGGCATAAGTTCTGGCAGTATGCGAGAAGCGCCTTCTCATACTACGGGGAAAACTGGGGTGCGCCCGACACTGTACTCAGAAGGCGGCTCACTCTGTCCGGAGACATACTCTATTCCTCGGCGGTCGTATTCCTATCCTTCCTTCTGGGCATGAAAGTCAGGATCGGCAACGGATTCCTTAAGTTTATGGGTAAGATAACCCTGGAATTCTATCTGATCCACGGACTGTTCGTGGAATTGTTCTGCTTTAAGTTTACGGGCACATTAAAACCCCTCTGGTACATAAAGAACCAGCTGCTTTTCGTGGCGGTGGTATTTGTACTCGGTATCGCCGGGGCCTGCCTGCTGCGGATGCTGATCGGCAAGCTGTTGAAAAATAAAGGGAGCAACGAAAGGTCGGGTAAGGTATGGCAAGGATAATAGAAACAGACGGGATCGGATATATTGAGCCGGTTCCGGGAGCCGCGAACAAATGGTATTTCGGTATGGATAATGAACACGGCGACCTGTATGAGGCGGAGGAACTGTTTCGTCTCGGTCATGCCGTAAAAGGGAGAAAACTCTGTCTGGTCCGGTATCCGGACGGCCGGGTATTTAGGCCTGTGCCTGAGACGGAAGGGCATTACAGTGAAAAACCGGTATATCTTGACGGCGCGATCTATATAATCGACGTGGATTTCCCCAACGGATCGATCCGGATCGTGAGATTCGACTGTACTGATTATCAGATTAGTATCCATGCCGAGCTGCCGCTCGCATCTGTTAAGGACTGCTACAACCTGCAGCTGCATACCGCGCCGCTCACGCTTTCGAGGCAGTGCGGCAGCGAGTTTCAGATCGTATGGCCGGAGAAGGCAGACATCGCGATGGATGCGCACGACTCATTTTTCATGCGGGACGGCGAGCGGCTGTTCTTTAACAGATGGCATGAAGAGGGCGAGGGAGCGGATTACAGGTACTGGGAGGAGACCGTGATCAGGGATCCGGCCGGGAATGAGACAGAGACGTTCCCGGGTGACGCGATGCGGATGCCGAACGGAGAAATCTGGTTTTTACGTTCTTAAGGGGGTTGAGGAGCATATGAATAAAAGATCGGGCTGGTTAACGGCTGCCGCGGTCATAGCGGTCCTTGCGGCTATGGCTTTCGTTTTCATTTACCTGAAGGACTGTGAGCTGTATATCGGCGGAGTGATACTGAGCAACGTACATACCCTGGTCGGGATAGTATTTGAGATACTGGTGCTCATCATCGTCATACCGGTCAGCGTGACGAACCTGAAAAAGGCCGGGGATGAAAAAGAACGCAGGAGAATAAAGATATCCATCATAGGGGTAAGCGCGTTCCTGCTGATCATGCTGGTATTTGTTTCATGGATCGTGGCAGGTTATGCGGAGCGCAGCAGGAAAGCCGCGATCGCCGAAATCGACATCGGTGAAGGACAAAGCATCCTTCTGGTCGAGAATGAGGAGCAGTTTTCCTCATCGGAGGACAGCTTCTTCGAGATCACACTCTACTGCCGCGAGGGGATGCGGCTCAAAAAGATAGGCAGACAGACCGAATACTACTACGCCCATAACAATATGGTCCGGAACGGCCAGTATAAGGTGGAGCGTGTCGGTGATACGGTTAAGGTATACTACGATTACGGGGAGCTCATCAACGGCCTCAAATGGAAGGATGAGTACATAAACGACCCGCCGGAGTACATCGAGAAAGAGTACAGACTGGACAAATAAAGTACGGACCTGAAAAAAGAGTTGACAGGATAACGGTGTTATGTAATAATATGACCGTACATAACACCGTTATTTTTATTTCCGACATGATCGGACCACTTATCAAACCATGCAGGACGAAAAACAGACCAGACAAAAACTCATAGACTGTGCCAAAAAGGAATTCCTCGAAAAGGGATACGCAAAGGCCTCCCTGCGCAGCATCTGCGCCAATGCGGGAGTCACTACCGGCGCCCTGTATTTTTTCTTTGAAAATAAAGAGGCACTCTTTGCGGCGATAGTCGATCCTCCGCTAAACGGGCTCAAGGGCATCCTGGTCCGGCATTTCAAGGACGATATCGAGGAGATGTCAGGGATCGCATCCCCGGACGACATAGATATGGACCATACCGAGATCTGTGACAGGATAGTCGGATATATATACGAGAACTATGACAGCTTCATGCTGCTGCTCACAGCGACCGAGAACACCGTTTATGAGAATGTGGTGGATGATGTCGTTTCCATGATCGAAAGATCGATCCCGCCGATGATGGCTGCGCTTAACGGGTATACCGTCGATGAGTACATGTCCCACTGGATGTCGCATATCTCAATAGACGCTTTTATCCACGTGATCAGGCATGAGACAGACGTGGAGAAGGCAAAGATCAGGCTTCGCGCCATCCTCAACTATCTGGTGCTGGGCTGGGTTAAGCTCGCGCTGGTCAAAGAATAATACCGCAGACGAAACAGTGGTTATATGACCGCTTCCCGGAAAATACACTTTCACCGGGAAGCGGAAAAAAATAACATCAACATAACATCGTTATGTTAGATATAGAGTAAACTTAGGAGGCAATTATGTATCTGGAAATTGAGAATGTCAAAAAGAGTTACGGTTCCGGCGGAAGCTACGTACAGGTCCTTAAGGGCGTCACCACCGGAGTCGAAAAGGGGCAGATGTGCGTCATACAGGGAACTTCGGGTTCGGGCAAGTCGACACTCCTTAACTGCATCGGAGGGCTCGACGAGATGGACTCCGGTTCCATCAGGGTGGACGGTACGGAGGTATTCGGCATGAAAGGAGACGCGCTTTCCGATTACAGGAGGGACAACTTAGGGTTTATCTTTCAGTTCTATAATCTCGTGCCGAACCTGACGGTTAAGGAAAACATCCAGGTCTGCGAATACCTGACAAAGGAGCCTCTCGATATGGATGATCTCCTCGAAGTGCTGGGGCTTACGGAGCATCAGAACAAGTTCCCGGCGCAGCTCTCGGGCGGACAGCAGCAGAGATGCGCCATAGCGAGGGCTCTTATCAAGAACCCGAAGCTCCTGCTCTGCGACGAGCCTACGGGCGCGCTCGACTCCAACACATCCAGGGATATCCTGGTACTGCTCGAGAAGATAAACGCAAAATACGGCACGACCATGCTGATCGTTACGCACAACAATTCGATCAAGAACATGGTCCACAAAGTGATCTTTCTAAAAGACGGGATCGTCAAAAACGAGTACCTTAACGAGACGAGGGTTCCGGCGTGCGAATTGGAGGATCTGTGATGAACAGGATACTAAAGAAAAGATTTCCCAGACAGATAAAGGCCGATTTCTTCAGGCTCGGATCGCTGTTCCTGATAATCGCGCTGTGCATGTATATTGTCATAGCGCTGGTCGATGCGGCCGAGATAGTGATAAGCGGTACCGCAAAAAACCAGACCGCGATGTGCCTCGAGGACGGGCAGTTCACGGTATTTAATGCGCTTACCGATGAGCAGTTAAAGAGCATAACCGATAAGGGCGTCACCGTGGAGGCGCATACCTCCTATGACTTAACGCTGGGCGACGGCTCGGTCATCCGCGTCTTTAAGAACAGGGAGCTGATAGACCGGGCAGTGCTCGATACGGGAAGAGAGGCGACCTCAGATACTGAGATCGTTCTGGAAAAAAGATACTGCGAAGAGCATGACATCAGCATTGGCGATACTTTGCGCATCGGCGGAGAGGACATAACCGTGACCGGCATAGGCAGCAGTGTCGATTACGACGCCGTTTTGAGGAACCTGTCCGATACCGCCGTGGACAGCAAGATATTCGGTACAGGATTTGCCTCGCCTAAGGGCTATGAGCATCTAAAGGACATCGGAAAAGCGGGTACCGAGGAACTGACCTATGCTTTCCTGTTAAACGGAGCCATGAGCGCGGATGACCTGAAGCAGGAGATCAGGGACCTGACCCCTGATTTTCCGTACAATCTGACCGCGTTTCTGCTGAAAGAAGACAACTTAAGGATTGGCGGGGCGGCCGGAGACATAGAGATCAACAAGACCGTGGGAATGGTCGCGGGCATCGTGGTCATCATTCTTTTTACATACGTCCTGTCCGTGTTCGTGATACACCAGATACAGGAGGAGAGCAGCACGATAGGCGCGCTCTACGCCCTGGGCGTAAAGAAAAAAGACCTCATGAGGCATTACATATTCATGCCTACAGTGATCTCTTTCCTGGGCGGAGCCGTGGGCGCTGCGTTCGGACTGAGCGGCATCGGCAGCAGCTGGCAGATGTCGGATTCGTATAATTATTATTCGATCCCCGCCTTTGACAAAGTGATCCCGCCGTACCTCATCGTATATGCCGTAGTCATGCCCCCTGTCGTGAGCGTGATAGTCAATTTCCTCGTTATCAACAGGAGCCTGTCGCGGACCGCGCTTTCACTCATCAGGAACGAACAGAAGATATCACGGGCCAAGGATATCAGACTCCCCGACATGCCTTTTATGAGGAAATTCAAGATCAGGCAGATGCTCCGTGAGAGAAGGATAGCCCTGACGGTCGTCATCGGAATGGTCGTTTCCCTGCTGATATTCATGCTGGGACTCGATTGCTATGTCCTGTGCAAAAGCGTAGGAGAGCGGGCGAGTGAGGATACGCGCTATAAATACATGTATACCTATAAGTATCCCTCGGATGAGGTTCCCGAAGGCGGGGAGGCGTGCTTTGCCACCAATCTGAAAAAGGAAAGCTTCGGGTACACGCTGGATGTGACCGTGATGGGCATAGACGGCGATAATCCGTATATCCCCGTAAAGACCGTCAAAGGAAAGAACAAAGCAGTGATATCCGACGCCGTTGCGGGCAAATACGGCCTGAAGAAGGGCGACAAACTGATACTCACCGATAAGGCCGAAGATATGGACTATGCGTTTACGGTGGAAGACATCGTGCCGTACTGCGTGGGCCTGACCGTGTTCATGGACATAGACAGCGCGAGAGACCTGTTCGGCAAAGCCGATGGCTACTATAACACGGTCATGGCCGATAAGGAACTCGACGTGGAAGAAGAGCGTGTATACGCCGTCACGACCAAAGAGGACGTAGATAAGGCCTCGGGAATATTTGTCGACCTGATGGCGCCCCTGTTCACGCTGCTGATGATCATGAGCACAGTGGTATTCTGCCTGGTTATATTCCTGATGACATCCGTGATGATCGATAAAGCCTCATTCGGCATATCGCTGATGAAGATATTCGGGTTCAACAGGAAGGAGATCAAAAAACTCTATCTGGACGGCAACAAAGCGGTGATCATGGTCGGAGCGCTCATCAGCATTCCCGTTGCCAAACTGATCACCGACAGGATGTTCCCCATGTTCGTGGCGAACGTAGCCTGCGGCCTGCCGCTGGCTTTTAAATGGTACTATTATCCGGTCATCTGGGCGGCGATCATGGTATTCTACAGTTTTGTAAGCCTCCTGCTCACCGGCAGGCTAAACCGCATGACGCCTGCCGAAGTGCTCAAGAACAGGGAATGACGCATGACCCGGTCCTTTGACCGGAGCTTAACCGCAGGGGATACCGTTCTGCTCTAAGTACTCCCTTAAGATGCCGGGCAGCCGCTCGTCAGGGTCTTCATCCGGATCACTTTCCTCATCATAATACTCACTGTCCGCATCGAGAGCGAGGCTGTATATTTTCTGAACAAGCTCAGGGTCCGCCCTGAGCTGTGCTGCGGGTATGCTTTCAACAATATTAAAGAAGGCCTCTTCATGGTCTTCGTATATCTCTGCCGCGGACCGGACCGCGGCCATGATGAGTTCCCTGTCATGCCTTAAGCGCTCGGAGGCAAAGCAAAATGCAGTTCCGTCATTCCTGATCGCTTCACATACGATTTCCCTGTCATCCCGGAGTCTTTTTGAAGCACTGTCAAGAGCACGACCGTAATTCTGTACCGCGATACGGACGATCTCCCTGTCGTCCTTCAGCTCATCGGAAGCGGCTTCTAACGCAAGCCCACAGAAACGGACAGCAGCAAGAACCACTTCACGGTCGCGGTTAAGATCTCCCAGAGCGTGTGAAAGCGCTATACCGCCCAAAACGTATTCTTCAGCTGCGCAGGCTCCGCGCGAGGCTACTGCAGTCATAACGATATCTTTGTCCGCGCGCATGCCTGACGGCAGATACTGAAACATATCCCCGCGTTCGGAGACGATCCTCATTGCCAGATCCTTATCCTCCAGAACATCTGCGGGTGCATAACGAAGATAGTAGATATTGCCGGCCATCACTGTCTCTATGACCTCGCGGTCACGTTTGAGCCTGTCAGAAGCGTATTCGTAGTTATATACGCGCTTCTTTATTGCGGCAACGGCGATCTCCCGGTCGTCCCTGAACTTTTCGCTTATATCTTCAAACAATTGACTGTTCTTTTTTATGCCCTCCAGTATGAATCCCTTGTCGTTCTGCAGTTCTTCTGACGCAAAGGTTATGGAATAACTGAAGTCTTTAATGGCTTTAAGTACAGTCTTTCGGTCCGATTTAAGTATTTCCGGCGCGTATCTCAGACATTCGCCGCGCCCCGATATAAGTTTTTTCACAAAATCGAGGTCGGACTTATCTTTATCCGAAGCCTCCGCGAGCCAGTCATCCCACCATACTTCGGGAACGCTTTCGAGTACGTCCTCCTTCGGATAGTCCAGATATTCGTATTTCTCCGCCAGCCTCCAGCAGCGGAGTCCCACCCATTCGGTCAGGCGGTGGGCATTTTTATAAATATGCTCCGCAGCCTCGCAGAATGCAGCTATCCTGCGTATCGGGAATATGAGAGGGGCTTTTTCCTCCTGTCCGTCGGGAGCCTGTGTCTGCGGATCGTCGGGCTGTGTCCCCGTTGCTTCGTTTTCGGCCGGAACCTTCCATACCTCGGGAGGAGGCACGCAGACCGTGGCCGCAAGTGTTCCGGGACCGGATATCCAAAGCTTAAGGGTAACCTTTTCTCCGACATCGATACTGATGTATCCGTCGCCGGCAGCACCGTCCCCGCCTGAACCGCAGTCTTTGCCGAGAGCGGTATTTTGCACAAAACCGGCTCTGCCCGGCAGCTTTGCGCTCACAAATTCGTATATGCCTGCCGTATCTGCTCCGGCACAGACATCATCGTCGTTGCCGCGTTCCGTGAAATGCGCAAGGATACTCTTAAAGAAGCCTGTTGCCGCGATCTGCGCATACTTCTCATCGCAAAATGCATCTGCTTCTTTCACCTTTTTATTTCTGACGAGAGCGCGGACATATCCGTTCAATTTCTCTGTCGCTTCATCCAAAAGCGCTATTTCGGTATGCTGATCCATGGCATGCTCCCTTTCTCATTTTCCGATATTTCCCAACTGCCTGATTCAGTCGCTCACCTCGTAATGATACACGGTCGAATAATCAGGATAAACGCAGATATCCACGCACCGGCCGCTGTTGTCGTAGACGGCGCTGTACTGGGTGAGCGAAGTCAGCTCGTCCGTATATTCCTGCGACACCGACTTAAGGAGCGCGGTTATCTCACTCTTGTCCATCGTGAGGATGCCGTCCGCGGCGTGCTCTGCCTTATACGCCATGATCGTCTTGAACCTCTCGTATCCGTGACCGTAGCCGAATTTGTAGTTTCCGAGATTTTCAGACGGCGCGACATATTTTTCCTTCAGACCGCCGTTTATATAGCAGTCCTCGGCATCGTCGAAGGCTACATAGAAATTTGTGATCATGTCT
Source organism: Lachnospiraceae bacterium (assembly GCA_016288005.1). GTDB lineage: Bacteria > Bacillota > Clostridia > Lachnospirales > Lachnospiraceae > RUG11977. Next base: position 2,319 of record JAEEXY010000080.1, on the reverse strand, counting down.
GTATATGTCACAACGAGGGTATTGTACCGCCATTCGAACACCGCGCTGCTGCCGAGATCATCCGTAACGAACAGATGGAAATCCGCGCCGAATGTATTGACCAGGTTGATGTTTTCTGCCAGCTTGACAGCCTCGTCAACAGAGGCGCAGTTGTCGAGGATACGCCTCAGCAGACCGGTGATGATGTCCGATTCTTTCCCTGCAGCGGTCTGGAATACGGCAGTTTCCCCTTCCTTCAGATCGAGGGCGAGGATAGATACGCAGAGCCCCTTTTCGTTGATCCCGTCCACGCAGATATACGGGGCCAGCGACAAAAGCACGTCCGTGAGCTGCCCCTTGTCGAGCGCACCTTCGGTATAATTCAGGCCGATGCGCGAGAGCATGGCTATATCGGCGACGCCTACAGAGCTGTACCTGCCTTCGGGATTGCACCTGACGATGAGGTTAAGGCCTGTGGTGTTGCCGTTTTTATCTTTGTGCGGCAGATCGTAGTTGCGCCCGGTCCGGTAACCTCCGCCGCTGCCCGCGGCATAAAATGCCGAGCACCCGCCGTCCCTGACCGGCTTGATCTTATCAAATATGAACGTGACAAAGGGCGAATCGTAGTTGCCCGTATACTCCGTATAATAGAGGCGCCCGCGGTCATCCACCCTCTGCGGCGCGGTATAGAAACTCTTTAAGTGGAAATACAAAAATCCCACGAACGCCAGCAAAAGCACGACGAGTATCCCCAGCCCCGCCAGTATCCTGAGTATTATCTTTTTTGCGCTGTGTTTGCTTTCGATGCCTGTGTTTTGTGTCATTGTTCCCCCTCTTTTCCGGCCGTTGGACCACTGCTATTATAACATAAAAATCTTTATGTCAGGTTATGGTGATGGTATAATTTGAGGGGTGAAGTGCTTGAAAGGAGTATGCATGAAAAAGATACTCAGGATCATTAGTCTGATAATGCTGATAATTGCCATTGTTTTTGTTGTGTTTGCTTTATCAGTACCTACTTTGGGTCATACAATTTATATTGGCAGTTACGAATTTGGGGCGAAGCAATGGCGTGTCTGCTATGCGATCTATGTGACTGTGATGGTCTTGCTGTTTGTATCTTCGCCCTTTGTGAAAGAGAAACCCATGGACCAAACTAAAAACTATATCAAATGGATCAGAAGCAAAGTCGGGCACGAGAAGATCATACTGACGTGCGCGGGCGGGTGCGTTTTTAACGATGCCGGCGCGGTCTTACTGCAGCGCAGGGGCGACAATCATAAATGGGGCTTCCCCGGGGGCATGCTTGAACTCGGTGAGACTCCGCAGATGACGGCTGTCCGGGAACTCAAAGAGGAGACAGGGCTGGATGTCGAGGTCGGTGATCTGATCGGAGTCTTTACGGATATTGATGTTCATTATCCGAGCGGGGACGTGGCGCAGTGTATTGCGATCGCGTACAGACTTACAGTGGTCGGCGGGACGCTGACCTGTGACCGGGAAGAGACTCTGGAACTCAGATACTTCTCAAAGGATGAGAAGCCGGAGCTCGATTCACCGGCGCACGAAGAATTGTGGAGAGAGATATTTAAGGGATAACGGGAACAGTATGAACGGACACAGTGTTACAAAAAGAAAAGCCATCATAGCGGCGATAGTTTGCTACTTTTTTTGGGGTATCAGTTTCATGGCGTCGCGGACGGCGCTCAGTATTACCTCGGTATTTACGGTGCTGAGCCACCGTTTTGTACTGGCTTTTCTGGTCATGACCGTGCTGTGCTTCACGCCGCTCGGCGACTGCCGGCTTAAGGGGAAGCCGCTGCTCCCGCTGATCCTGCTCGGGCTGTTTCAGCCGGTCATATATTTTTTCGGAGAGCAGTACGGCATCCTGCATTCCAGCACCATCTTTTCGGGCGTAATGATCGCGCTCATACCCATAGTCTCCAGTCTGGCGGCCATTCCCGTGCTCGGCGAGAAACCGAGCCTCAGACAGTTTATATTCAGTCTGCTCTCGGTCGGAGGTGTGATCGGGATAGGCATGCTCACAAACAACAGCGGAAGCCTCGACTGGATAGGAGTAGCGGGACTCGTCGTGGCAGTGTGCTCGGCGGCTGCGTATCTGCTCCTGGGGCGTAATATAGCACCCCGTTTCACGCCTTTTGAGCGCGCGTACGCAATGATATGCCTCGGAGCGGTGGCATTCACGATACCCGCTCTGGTCTCGGTCCGGGAGAATCCGATCGACTATCTCGTGCCGCTTAAGGATCCACGGTATATAGTCCCTATCCTTTTCCTGGGAGTATGCTGCTCAGTCATCAGTTTTTTCCTGTCAAACTATAC
>JAEEXY010000079.1 GCA_016288005.1 Lachnospiraceae bacterium | reverse complement strand
CTTTCACCTGAAGAAGGGCATTCTGATCTCCGGCATCGTCCGTGCCGGCGAGCTGATCATCCCGACCGGCGATACCTCGGTGAAAGAGGGCGACCGCGTGCTCGTCACCGCACCCGTGGAGAAGGGGATAAGGATGCTGAATGATATTTTGGGGTAATAGGAGCGATTATGAGACGAAGGAATTATGCCATGAAGAACCGAACCGGCCTCTGCCCCGTCTGCGGGCAGTACAGTTTTACGGAGCCGCACGATATCTGCCCGGTATGCGGATGGGAAGAGGATAAGGTCCAGCTGCGGGATCCGGATTTCGCGGGCGGTGCGAATGAGATGAGCCTGAATGAGGCGAGAGAGAGCTATCGCAGGCAGCAGGCGGAAAAGGCCGCTGCGCAGGACAGAGAGTAGCCGGGAGGAGACGAAATGAAGAATAAAAAATATATCCTGTCAGTGATCGCGGTGGCGGTACTGATAATCATATATCTGGTATTTCAGGACAAGATAGACGCGTTCCTGAACGAGGGGCAGAACAACGGACCTGATCAGACCGTGATAGTGGATAACCAGACGCAGCCGGGTAATTCCGGCGGATCAGGCAGCAATCAGGGCAGTACAGGTGACACCCAGCAAGCCGCGCAGGATTCGGGAACCTTATCAGGTCAGGACTCGTCTGATGATGGGGACATAACCGACGGCCCCGAAGACCCCGGCGTGGTGGAGTACATCACCTACAAATTCCGCTCGAAAAAGCTCCTCGACCAGCACTACGACAAGCACGGCAAGGAGATGGGCTTTAAATCGGCGGCCGACTACGAAAAGGCGGCGAGCGATGTCGTAAATAACCCCGCGGCCCTGACCAAGACCGAAAAAGAGGACGGCGACTACGTTTACTATGTCGAGGACACGAACGAGTTTGTGATCGTTTCGACCGACGGATATCTGAGGACATATTTCCTGCCCAGCGCAGGAAAGAGCTACTACGACCGGCAGTGACAGAACAGTGAAGCGAAAGGCAAGCAGAATTGCGAAAGAGGAATTTGCCTCGAAGAGGCAAAACCTCGAAAGCAAACTGCGAGTGCCTGAAAGGAGTAACCCATGTACGAATGCCCGAATTGCGCAGCGAACCTGCGGTTTTCGATAGAGAAGCAGAAGCTATGGTGCGAGGCGTGCGGAACCGAGCTGAGCCCGTATGAGGTGGTGAAGGACCGCGATGCCGAGGAGCGCGAAGTTTTCGAGGTTACGGTATTTACCTGCCCTCAGTGCGGCGCCGAGATCGTGAGCGAGGACAACGAAGCGGCGGCTTTCTGCAGCTTTTGCGGAGGTTCGACGATACTTGACCCGAGGATCAGTGAGGCCAGACGCCCCGCGCACATCATTCCTTTTACGAAGACAAAGGCAGACTGCGCGGCTTCATATAAGAAGCTGGTGAATAAGTCCATTTTCATGCCTTCGGAGCTGATGAGCACGAAGAATATCGACAGTTTCCGCGGCATCTACATTCCTTACTGGATGTACGAGACCGATCAGCGGGGGCACATCAGCGCCGATGTGGCGAGCCGGCATTCCACATACAAAGGCAATTACGAATACATCGATCATTACAGATGTGAGACCGATATCCAGACGCATTACAAGGGCATGACTTACGATGCCTCGGGCGCGTTTTCCGATAATCTGAGCAATGCAATCGCGCCTTTTGACACGACGCAGCTGCAGCCGTTTACGCCTTCGTACCTCAGCGGTTTTTACGCGGATACGATGGATGTGGACTGGAAGACCTATTCCGCGGATGTTAAGGACCTGGTCGCTGAGGACTGCGTAGACCAGCTGATGAGGGATCCTGCGCTGGCGGAGTACAAGGTCGAGGAGGACAAACTGAAGCCTCAGCTCATGCCCGATGTTGACAAACAGGTCCTGACCATGATGCCCGTGTGGTTCATGAGCATCCTGCATAAGGAACCCGGCAAGGAGGACCGCATTTCCTACGTGGCTGTCAACGGCCAGACAGGTGAGGCGGCGGGCGATCTGCCAATCTCTATGGGGAAATACCTGATCGGGTCACTGATCCTGGCGGCGGCGATATTTGCGCTGATGTTCTTTACCGTGTCGCTGAACCGCATCTCGAGCACGATCATGTCCTGCATATTGCTGATCGTGATGGGCATCACCTATTATGCGCAGGAGGACAAGATCAAGAAATGGGAGTCGGGTGAGAGCGACAAGGGGCAAAAGGCCGCCAAGGTTAAAACTCCCACGAAGAACTTCGACCCGATGACCGGCAAACGCATTAAACAAAAGTATGTGACATCGAATTTCGACGCGTTTAAGATGGTATCGGGTATCGTACTGACCGTGCTGGTCGTATGGATCACGCCTATTTACGACTGGATGTTCTATGCGGTCTCGATACTGCAGATGGCATTTATTTTCCACTTTGTATACAAGCTGATGCGCCGTTACAATCTGCTGACGACGCGCAGGCTTCCTCAGTTTAACAGGACGGGAGGTGACGACAGTGCAAAAGAAGCGCACAAAGCCGGGCTGGACTAAGCTCGGACGACTTCTCACGGCTGTTGCCGCAGTGCTGCTCCTGTTTGTGACTGCGGCACCGAATGCGCAGGTTCGCGCGGATCTTTCGGGTAAAGAGAGCGGCAATGACGTACGTATCGTGGACACTGCGCAGCTGCTCGGCGACACGGAGGAGCAGATGCTGTACGATGAGATAAAGGACCTGTCGCAGTACGGCAACATCATTTTTTACAGTGAGAAAAAGGTGTCGGGCTCCACAGATTCATACATTAAGAACTGGTACAACAGTCAGTACGGCAGCAGCAGCGGAACGGTGTTCTTCATTGACATGCAGAACCGCCAGATATATATTTTCAGCAACGGTCATAATTACAGCGTGATCACCAAGACCGTCGCCGACAATATCACCGACAGGACCTGGACCTACGCGCGCAATGAGGCGTATTACCTTTGCGCCTCGGAGTCGTTCAAACTGATCGGAACGGTGCTGAACGGCGGAAAGATCGCGATGCCGATGAGATACATCAGCAACGGGCTGTTCGCGCTCGGACTCGCGATGCTGATCTGCTACTGGATCGCAGCCGCGCGCTCAAAGGCGCAGCGGAGCAGCAACAAGGAGCTGCTGACCTATGTTGACAGGCAGTTCCAGTATACCAGACCCACGCTTACATACACGCACACCAAGAAAATCTACCACCCGCCGTCGAGCTCCGGTGGCGGAGGCGGTGGCGGCGGTGGCGGAGGAGGAGGCGGTGGCGGCGGCCACGGCTTCTGAGTTCCGCTCACCACGCGCAGACACGGGGACGGTTCTTTTGCCCCCATGGTATCGGTTTTGGGGCGCAGGCGGCGACGAGTAAAATTTCCGGGACACGCTTTCGCTTCGATTTCAGACGTAGTGGTACATAATCGACCCCAATACGGTCGATAAGTACCGACGTCTTCAACGAGTCCCGGAAATCTTCTCTGCAGCGCCTGCGCAGTGAGATTACAGGAGGGGACAAAAGAACAGTCCGTTTGTCTATTAATGAGACAAAAGAACCGTCCCCGTGTCTGCAGGAATGCATGGGATGGGACAAAGGAACCATTTCCGTGTCCGCTCACGCTAGAATTAAAATAGAAAAAAGGAAATAAACATGAAAAAGTTTTTTAGAAACATAATGGCCCTTTTGGTATGCGCCGTGCTCATCGCTACTGTGTTTACTCCCGCGACGGGAGCGTCTGCGGCGGAGACCGCATCGGTAGAGGCACGTCTTTCCACCCGCAATACCAAGATCTGGGTAAACGGCAAGACCACCGTGTCGTTTACGCTCACGGACCGCACCGCGGATGAGACGCTTACCGTTACGCCCGAGGACAGTTCGCTGGTCAAGACCAAGGTCGGCAAGTGGAAGGGCGACAGGGTTAACGTTGCGTTTACGCCTAAGAAAACCGCGACGACGACCGTTACGGTAAGCTGCGGCGGCGAGAGCATTAAGCTCACGCTCGTCATGAGAAAACAGAAGGCGATGACCTCCGAGGAGGCGTATACGTACGCTTACGGCGCCTGCGTTGAGATCAAGACCTGGGACAGCAACGGCCAGCCTTATATCGGATCGGGATTCTTTGTTGGCCCCGGCGAGGTGCTGACTGCGCAGCATGTGGTTGCCGCGGCTTCGAAGCTGACGGTTACCGGCTACGACGGAACCAAATACACGGTCAAGTCGATCATCGCCTGTAGCGAGAAGGACGATCTGGTCCTGATCAAAACGGCTGAGAAGAATAAGGCTGCGCTCTCGATCGCTGACGAGATCAGAGGCGGCATGAAGATGTACTCGTTCGGCAGCCCCGCGGGTGTTACCGCGAGCTTCTGTGAGGGCATCGTGGCCAATCCGATGGTACTGATGAACGATGAGGAGATCCCATGCTTCCAGTCGACCATGCCTTCGGGCATCGGCAGCGGCGGCGGACCCATGATCGATGAGAACGGCCGCGTGATCGGACTTATGGCATTTACGGTCACCACCGCGCAGAACCTGAATTTCGGCATCAGATACGATGTGATCAAAAAGTTCCTCGACGGCATCACGCCCGATCAGGCGATGTCGATGAAGGCATTTTACAAGGCAAACGCAGGCAAGACCAAGGAGTCGAACGATTACGGCATTTTCGAGAAAGGCTCAAATGCCGTTGCGAATACCGCCTTTGACAAGGCTTTTACGGAGCTGACTCCCGAGGAGGCTTACGCGCAGGCGCATGACGCGATGGTCGACATCTTCGTTTTTTTCGATGACGGCAACGCGGCTTCGGGCTCCGGTTTTTTTATCGATGAGGAGACGGTCGTTACCTGCGCGCACGTTATCTCGCACGGCAACATCCTGCTCCTCAAAGTTACCGACTACAACGGCAATCTGTATGCGGTGAGCAAGGATTACCGCATAAACGAGGACTACGACGTAGCGATCCTTACCGTGGAGCTCAAGGACGGCAAGGGCGGGCACACGAGCCTGAACATGGCGCCCGGGTATCTGCCCGCGGGCGGCGAGAGGGTTTACGCGTTCGGCAGTCCAGCCGGCTACACCTGCACATTTTCCGACGGGATCACGATCATTTCCGACGCGAGGCTTGCGGAGGATGAGTGCGCAGGCCTGGGCGTTGCGACGGACCTGAACTTTATCATTTTCTCCGCGCCGATCTCGACCGGCAGCAGCGGAGGAGTGCTCATGAACAAGTACGGTCAGGCGATCGCGATCACTTCGGGCGTTATCAATGTGACCGAGAACCTGAACCTGGCGATACAGATCGATCAGATCAGCAAAGCGAAATGAGGTAAAAATGCAGTTTAATCTGGTGTGCCCCTGCCATTTCGGGCTGGAGGCAGTGCTGAAAAGAGAAATAGCGGACCTGGGCCTTGAGATCACGCGCGTGGAAGACGGGCGCGTATTCTTCAGGGGCGACGAGAGCGCGATCGCGCGGGCGAACATGTTCCTGCGCACGACGGAGCGCGTGCTGATGGTGGTCGGCGAATTTACCGCGACGACCTACGACGAGCTCTTTGAGAATACCAAGGCACTCGACTGGCCGGAACTGATGCCGCAGGACGCGAATTTCTATATAACAAAGGCTTCTTCGGTGAAGTCGAAGCTTTTCTCGCCCTCGGACATCCAGCGCATCATGGGAAAAGCCGTGGTCGAGAGCATGAAGCGCAAATACCGCCTCGATTATTTTCCGAAGAGCGGCGCGGAATACCCGATACGTACGACGATCAACCGCGACCTGGTGACCGTGACGATAGACACTTCGGGCGAGTCGCTGCACAAGCGCGGCTACCGCAAAATGGTCGCTAAGGCGCCCATATCCGAGACTCTGGCTGCGGCGATCATCATGCTGACGCCCTGGAAACGCGACAGGCTGCTCGTCGATCCGTTCTGCGGCAGCGGAACATTTCCGATCGAAGCGGCGCTGATGGGCGCAAATATCGCGCCGGGCATCGCGAGGAGTTTCGCCGGCGAGAAACTGGCATTTATCCCGAAGGCGACCTGGCAGCAGGCCAGGACCGAGGCAAAGGACCTGGTGATCGCGGATGCGGGCATGACGCTGCAGGGGTATGATATCGATGCGGATGTGCTGACTGCGGCGCGCGCGAACGCGAAGCTCGCGGGAGTGGACAAATACATCCATTTCCAGCAGCGCGACATGCGGGATCTCAGCTCGCAGAAACAGTACGGATTCATTATCACGAACCCGCCTTACGGTGAGCGTCTCGAGGAAAAAGAGGCTCTGCCCGCGCTGTACAAAGCGATGGGGGAGGCGTTCGGGAGACTGCAAAACTGGTCGTATTTCTTCATCACGAGCTACGAGGACGCGCAGAAGTACTTCGGACGCAAGGCGGACAAGAACCGCAAGATCTACAACGGAATGATAAAGACTTATCTTTACGAATATTATGGCCCGAAGCCGCCGAGGCAGCAGGGGTGAAATTAAGAGGGGACGGAATTTCCGCCCCCTTTTTATACTTTATTTCTCTATCCAGTTCAGGATGTCGTTCATGATGGCTTCGGAGTTGAGCTCGTTCAGCAGCTCGTGCCTGCACTCCTCGTATATCGTGCAGTCGGTTTCGCCAAAGCCAAGTTTCTGGAGCAGGTTGAACAGTTTGGTGACGCCGGCGCCATATCCGCCTACGGGATCGAGGGCTCCGGAGATCAGGAGGATCGGGAGATCCCTGCGGGTTTTCTTGATGAGCGATCTGCGGGCGGCGGTGTAGGTGAGGCGGATCAGGTCGTGATAGAACGCCGAGCTGCATACGAAACCGCAGTAGGGATCATTGATATACGCGCCCACGATGCTGTTGTCGCGGGTGAGCCAGTCGAACGCGGTGCGGTTCGAAATTTTGGCGAAATCCTTATAGCCGGTCGTCAGATTCCCGAGGAAAGGCGACTGCACGCGCGCGCCGCGGGTGAGCTTCACGATGTTGGCAACCTGCATGCCGAAGAACGAAGCGGCGGGCGCCATGTACGCTGTGCCGCAGATGATGGCCTTGTCCGGCTCGTCGTACTGCTGGATCACATTGCGGGCGATGATCGAGCCCATGCTGTGCCCGAACAGGATCAGCTTCGCGCCGCGGTTGTTGGCCTTGGCATATCTCAAAACATTGATCGCGTCGGCGATGACGAGTTTGTCACCGTCCTTGTCCGCGAAATGCCCGAGCTCCTCGAACTTCTTATCGGTGCCGTGTCCGCGGTGATCGTAGAGGAATACGTCGTATCCGTGCGAATTGAGGAAACCCGCGAAAGGTATGTATCTCTCGTGGTGCTCCGCCATGCCGTGCAGCACCACAACCGTGCCTTTGACCTCTGCGGCATCCGTATTATAGGTATAAACGGTGGTCTGGTACTTATCATCCTGTGTCAGCACAACCTTATTGATCGCCATGTCAGCCTCCTGAAGGGATTTATTCTTATTTCTATTTTATCGTTACCTAAGATAATGTGCAACTTAAAGAATTAATTAGCGTGAATAAAATTCATACTTATGGGTACTTGAATTTGGGAAACTCTTAGGCTATACTGCTCGATGTGTGCTGTAAAAGGGTACAATTTTTGGGGAAATACTTACAAAAGATACATTTTGAAATGTAAAATGTATCCCAAATGTAACTTTTGTGTTTATAATCGATATCAGCACATGGTTAACCCCGCTCTCCCGATGAGACGTGACTGAGAAGTGGCACGTACAAGACATCAAAAAGCGAGGCTGAAAAAGGGTGCCGCACTCATTACTGCGGTGAAACTAAAAAACCTACAAATTTTTCAGGAGGAAAGATATGAAAAAGACAACATGGAAGAAGATCATGAGCCTCGTGCTTGTGGCAGCCCTTGTTATCGGATGCCTTCAGCTGAATGCGAAGAAGGTATCGGCTGGATCAACAGCTTCTGTATCGGACGTTACAGTAGTTACTAATACTGATGATCCCAGCAACCCTACAGTTACTTATTCACTTACCGGTGAAAATGGAGATCCCTCTATTCAGGGAACTTACACCGATATCGTACTTGCAATCGACCTTTCCGGCAGTATGGACGGACAGGCTGTAAAAGATGCAAAGGCAGCAGCTAAGCAGTTTGTTAATACCCTTGTTGGTAAGACTGCGGACGGCAAGGATGTTGCTACCAAGCCTTATGTAAGAATTGCTATCGTTAAGTATAGCTCTACTGCAGAGAAGGTTAATCTGGGCACAGAGAATAATCCTGTATACCTTTCTAATGAACAGCAGAAGCTCAACGATGCTATCGATAAGCTTCAGGCCGGCGGCGGAACAAACTATGACGCAGGCATGGAAGTAGCTGAGTCGGTTCTTGCTGGCAGCACAAATGCTAAGGCAATCGTATTCATGTCTGATGGCGAGCCTACTTTTGCTAACGGAACTTATCAGAATGTTACCAATAGTAGACCCGACGAGCTGAATTGGTGGGATCGTTCAGATTACTATGTGGGATCCAATGGTAATTATGACTTCTATGAGCTTAATGGCGTTCTGTATAGAAGATCTGACGACGGTTGGCACAGTAAGTGGGAGAAAGCAGTCGTTGTAGACGGCGTTACCACTTATATTGGAATAGGAAATGAGATTTCTAAAGTTGTTGTTGATGCAGCCGTTGCTGAGGCACAGAAGGCTAAGAATGCAGGAATAACAGTTTATACTGTTCTTTTTAACTCTGACAGCACTGCAGCAGAGTCCGCTCTTAACGCTATGTCGTCAAAGGGTGAGGCACAGGTTACTTCTGATATCCTTAACACTTTCAAGGATATTGCTAAGACCATCGCTGGTGAGATCGCAGGTTCTAACGGAAGAATTGAAGCTACTCTTTCCAAGTATGTAAGCTACAATCCTAAGACGCCTATCGCAGGAATCACTACAGCCGGGACCAATCCCGTAGTTCTTACCTGGGCATTTGGCGATATGAATGGTGTGCACAATTCGCCGGCTATTCCTTTCGTAGTAGATAAAGCCAAGGTTCTTGAAGACTACAATAAGGGTATACTTGTAGCAAAGGATGGCAAGATTAGCGTTCCTGTTACTTCTACCGCAACACTTAAGTATAACAAGGGAAATCAGCCTGTTGAGACTTCGGTTTCTACTTCGGCAACTGTTCAGTTTGATATCGGCAAGGATCTTCTTTCCTACACCGTACAGTACAAGGCAGATGGCGTTGCTGTTTATACAACAGAGGCAGCTACCGTTTGGGCAGGTACTGAAATCACTCCTGTTAAGTATGCTCTCAACAGTACAGAACTGAATCTTACAAATCCTGACTACTACAGAGATTACACTCCCGAAACTACTGCTATTACTACAAATAATCAGGTTGTTTCTGTTTCTATCGTTAAGAGAACCGCAACTGTTAAGTTCTTCGAGATGGAAGAAGACAGCATTGATGTTACAAAGCTTATTACTTCTGTGGAGAATGTTAAGTTTGGTTCGGATATCTCTACAGAAGGTATTACAGCAAATAATCGTACATTCGTTACTACTCCTGATGTAGTTTCTGAGGCAGCAGTTACCGTTACCTATACATGGACCGGAGCTTGGCAGCTTCCTGAATCCGGTAAGGTTGAAGATGATGTTGTAAGCGTATATGCGCTTTATGATGATGAGTCGGTAAACGGTGACCTCTTCACTGTAACCTTCAAAAATGGTGAAAATGTAGTTGCATCCTTCACACAGCGTCCTGGAACTGAGTTTGATGCGCCTGCTGCTACACAGAAGGCTTCTGATGATCAGTATGACTACACATTCAATGCTTGGGTAAATGGTGAGAATGATACTCTTGCAGCTGATCAGAAGGACGTAAAAGTTACAGAGACAAAGACATATGTTGCTGATTACACCGAGACACTTAGAAACTTCAAGGTTAAGTTTGTTGATGATCAGGGTGCTCAGCTTGCTCCTAGTGAAGGAGTAGAAGTAGTTTCCTACGGTTACACCATTAACGGCGATATAATTAAGCTTGCTGAAGACGGTGCTATCGCACGTGCAGCAGAAAAGTCTGATGCAAAGACCAAATATACATTCAATGGCTGGAGCGCAGATGAGACAGCTGCAGTAACAGCAGACATCACTTTCGTTGCTCAGTTTAAGTCGGAAACGAATAAGTACACCGTAACTTATAAGTATTACGATGAACAGCAGGCAGAGATTAGCAAGCAGGAAGTAAATGCCGGTGAGGATGTAACATTTATCCCTGCTCCTGCAAGAGAGAACCAGAAGTTCGTAGAGTATGGCTACATAAACGAGAATGGTCAGTATGTTCCTTTCGATGAAAGCCAGACCGGACTTAAGAACATCCTTGAGGACAAGACCGTTTACCTTACCTACAGAGATATCCAGAAGGGTCAGTTCACATTCTTCCAGTACGAGAAGGATGCAGAGGATAACAAGGCTATCGGCGACGGCGTTTCCTTCACCGAGGACGACGAGATCGCAACTGTTGATGCAAAAGTAAATGCATACACCAAGCCCGCTAAGGCTGACCTGGTTGTTGGCAATGCTACAACAAAGTACACCTTTGATGAGTGGTACACATTCATTACTTACGCTGATATGTTTGAGCGTACTCCTGTAAGTGACGATGTTGTTGTTATCGAACTCAAGGAAGCGGATAGAGAAAAGTTCCTTGCAAAGGCATTTGCTCCTAACGCAGGTATTGAAGAAGCTGACGGAAAGTGGATCCCTTACAGTGAGTACGTTGAGAAGTACTTCGCAGTAGAGGAGAGAGCATTCTATCCTACCTATACAGAGACTACTACTACTTCGAATCCTGATCCTGTTATCACGCAGCCTGTAATCATCATCCCTCCGATCGTAACGGAGACTCCCGAGGAGCCTACACCTACTCCTACCGCAGAGCCTACTCCCGAGCCTACCGCAGAGCCCACTCCTGAGCCTGTAGTTGACATCGAAGAGCCTGAGACTCCCGAGGGTGATGTAGTTGAGGACCTTGAGCCCGTTGATACTCCTCAGAGCGCTCCCGAAGAGGAAGAGCTTGATGTTGAGCCTATCGACACTCCTCAGGGTGACCTTCCTAAGACCGGTGTTGCTCCTTCAGCAGTATTCTTCGGAATCGGTGCTGCATGCGTAGTATTCGGTGGAGCGATCGTTCTTAAGCTTCGTCGCAAGGAAGAGATGTAATTCCTCATCCGAATGACGGATCACAAATGAATAATTAATCCTTTCGGGGCGCCTGAGAATCCTGACGTGGATGCTCAGGCGCCCCTTGTTGCGCTTTTTTCGGAACGATGCTATAATGTCTTCGGAAAGCAGTACAACATTTCTGTTTATTCTTTTTTCTTCCGGATGTCGTGCATTCTGCAGACACCTGTCTGAATATCATGTTCCGCTGCTTGACCATCTCAGATTTAAGCCGCAGGATATGACAGGCATAGTGGATTTGCAGGCAGAGCCGATGCATGGCATGATCGTGCGGTATCTTCAAAACGAAATGTTGGAGGCTTTATGAAAGACAAAGAACAACTGCACAGGGAAGATCTGCAGCGAATCAGGGATTTTCGGTTGATGGATGACGATTTTATGAATGCATGTTTTGATGGTGATATCGAAGCCACAGAACTTGTACTAAGGATTATTCTTGATCGGCCTGATTTGCAAGTGATCCGCGTCTCGACACAGAGGGTTATGAAGAATCTCTTGGGGCGGGATGTTTGGCTTGATATTGATGCTACGGACAGTAATAATACCGAGATTGATATCGAAATACAGCGATCTGATAAGGGTGCTGACCGAAAGAGGGCAAGGTACCATTCAAGTATTCTTGATGCTCATCTGCTGAAAGCCGGCGATGATTTTAAGGATTTGCCTGAAACTTATGTGATATTTATTACAGAGCATGACGTAATTGGCGGGAATATGCCACTGTATGCTGTAGAGCGGAAGATTATCGAACCGGATCGACCGTTTGGTGACGGCCAGCACATAATATATGTTAATGGTGCTTATAGGGATGATGAGACAGAATTAGGCAAGTTAATGCATGATTTCTCATGCACAGACCCTGATGAAATGTATAACGAAGTGCTGGCAAATAAGGCACGGTTTTTTAAGCAGGATGAGAAGGGAGTGGCGAATATGTGTAAGGCTTTAGAGGATATGAGGAATGAAGCCCGTGATGAGGTAAGAGTGGAGAATGCGCAGAAGATGCTTAACGATGGAATGCCGATCGAGAAGGTGGTTGAATACACCGGGCTTACTTTGGAAAAGGTGCGCGAGTTGGCCGACAAGAAAAGTGCTTAATGGAGGAGTATCAAGATGTTCGGCAGAAGATATGCGAGCATAGTAAAACTAATTACTGTTATAATGTCCCTCATCCTCCTCACCGGCTGTTCCGCCGATGACATCAGCAACATCATCGGTGACGCAATCGGCGAGATGGTGGATACCACGGTGGACGGCCTCATCGATCAGGCCACGGATAATCTGACCGGCACGAACGTAGGCGGCTCGGGCAGTACCGGCCCCGGCGACGAGCACTGGGCGACGCCCACGCCTACACCCATCCCGGATGACGGTGACGATACCCCTGCGCTCGGAGATATCATCGGGAATATGTTTGGCATCGATGGCTCGGACAGTACCGACAGCGGGCCTACGACAGAGCTCCCGAAGCCTCAGCCGGGTGTCACGGTTCCGACTCTTGAGGAGGACATGGCGGGCGATACCTACGGGCTGCTCTATCCGAAGCCCCGCGAGGCTTATGTGGGCAGGCAGTATTATTACCATATCACCGATGAGAAAAGCTTTGTAACGGCTGTTCACGACGGCCTGTCACGCGGCATCAGGGGCATCGTCCTGCAGTACGATGAGCACGATTACAACTACTGGCTGAACCGGTTCGATTCGATCGTCAACCGCAGCGAGTTCGGAGGCTTCGCAAAGGCCGGCTACATGCTCGAGCCCGAGGAGAACAGCACGATCGGCATTTACCCGGTATTTAACGACGCCTGGGAGGCCATAACCTATTACAGGTACAGGGAGCCCGAGCCCTCGGAGAATGCGATGAAGGTGCTCCGCGCGGCGCACGAGCTGGCTGAGGACGCGATGAAGGCATGCCCCGGCGATGAATACGGGATCCTGCTCTATGTCAATAATAAGCTCTGCAATATCACGACTTACGCCGACCCGATCCCGAGCGGCATCGGTGTGCCCGAGCGCGACGCGACAGGAGTTTTCTTAAAGGGTGGCGCGGTATGCGCGGGCTATGCGGTGGCCTACAGGCTGGTGCTCGAGATGCTCGGCTTTGAGAGCACGATGATCGTCAATAAAAAGGATCCCGAGGACCCTGCTTACCACATCTGGAATTACGTTAAATACAACGACGAGTGGCGCCATATCGACGTGACCTGGAATGATTCGCCGTCGGCGACGAGGCGCAACGACTACTTTTTGCTGACCGATGAGGAGCTGCAGAAACAGACCGCGGGCAGCTCGGACGCGTTCGCGCACGAATGGGTTCCTCTGTATACGTATTAAAAAGCGGCAAAAACGCGAAAAAACCGAAAAAATAGCGTAAAAAGGCTTCTGATATCCCCTAAACGGGGATTATCGGAAACCTTTTTTTCTGCTATATTGGATACACAAAAAGAAGACGGGAAATTATTAGACCAAACAGAAGAATTAAGCAGAAGACTTAAAACAGAGACAATGCCCATGATTTTTTGATAAGGAGGAAGTTTAGATGGGACTTTTTGACAAGGTAATGGCAGGCGCCGAGAAGGCAAAAGAGATGCTCGCGAGCGAGTCCGGGATGCCCGAGTTAAAGGCAGACTGGAAGCGCGACAGGGTTATCACGATCAACGGCACGCCTGAGAATCTTGATGAGCTTAAAGCATCCGTGGATGTTACCGATCCCGGCAGTGTTGCCGCATATTTCGTTTACGCGGTTATGTGCCTTACGGCCGATTATGAGACAGGCCTTAGCATGATGAGATATCTGTTCGCGGATATCGAGCCTTTCGGCCGCGGTTTCACCGAGGGCGGCAAGACAGGCATGGCAGGCTGGGACAAGTATTTCAACGAGAGACTGCAGGACGACGATTATCGCTGGCTGCCCCGCGCTTATTTTGCGGGCGCATGTGCGGATAACGGATTTAAGCCCACTCAGCCGCTCACTATCGAGCTTTATTACAATTCGCCCAACACCGAAGCGGCCAACGAGCAGAGCCTT
>JAEEXY010000078.1 GCA_016288005.1 Lachnospiraceae bacterium | reverse complement strand
TAAATATCGGGATGTGGCGCATAACGCAGACCTTGAACAGCTTGATCGTCTGCGCCTCAACGCCCTTCGCGCCGTCAATTACCATGACCGCCGAGTCGGCCGCCATAAGTGTACGGTAGGTGTCCTCCGAGAAATCCTGATGGCCCGGGGTGTCCAGGATATTGATGCAGTAGCCGTTGTAATTAAACTGCATAACGGATGAAGTGACCGAGATACCTCTCTCCTTCTCGATCTCCATCCAGTCCGAAACCGCATGTCTGGCGGTCTTTTTAGCTTTTACCGAACCTGCGAGGTTGATCGCTCCGCCGTAGAGCAGGAGCTTTTCCGTAAGGGTCGTCTTACCTGCGTCGGGGTGCGAAATGATCGCAAAGGTTCGTCTTTTTGAAATCTCATTTTCGTAATTCTTGCTCATATTTTCTCCGTTTCTTATCAATCCTGTGTCTTAGCGCATCGGACACACCTCTGTCAGAGGCCGGCCGTCGCTTTCGGAGTTTTCAGCTGCCTGCGGATGATCACCTCAAAGCAGATCAGCAGCAGCACGCCCGCGGACAGCCAGGCGATAGCGTTCGCATAGCAGACGCCCGCATAGCTTTCCTTTCTCACGGCGATTATCGCAAAAATGATGCGGCTCACGAGCTCTATCACGGCTCCGAGCAGTGTGGTCACGCTGTAGCCCATGCCCTGCAGGGCGTTCCTGTATACGAATATCAGGCCCAGCGGTATGTAGAACAGCGGGCAGATCCTGAAATATATCTTTGCCCATTCGATCATCGCGGCGGGATCCTCGGTGACAAACAGCGGGATCGTATACTGCGGCGTCGGAATGAGTATTGCTGCGATTACGGCTCCGTAGACAACGGTCATGATCGCCGCGTCAAATACGCCTCGCTTTATGCGCCCGTAATCGGCGATCCCGCGGTTCTGGCCCGCGTAGGTGGCCATGGCCGCGCCCATGCCCTGGAAAGGCATCGTGAGCAGCTGCTCAACCTTCTGCGAGGCCGTATATGAAGCCATAACGACCGAGCCGAGCGTGTTCAATGCGCTCTGCACGATGACCGTGCCTATGGCGGTTACGGAAAACTGCAGCGCCATCGGGATACCGATGTTGAACTGGAGCTTCATGTGCTCCTTCGCGTGCTCCCAGTCCTCCCTGCGGGGACTCAATACCGGAACCTTCGCGAAAATGTATATCATGCACGCTATGCCGGAGAGCCCCTGCGACAGTATCGTCGCGAGTGCCGCGCCGAAAACGCCCATGTTGTAATTCATGATAAGGATCAGGTCGAGCGCTACGTTTATGCCCGCGGCAACCGCGAGGAATAGCAGCGGGATCCTGCTGTTTCCGACAGCGCGCAGGAGCGCTGCGGTGAGATTGTACAGTGCCGTAAATATCAGGCCGGCGCAGATCGTGAATATATAGATGAAGCTCATCTCATATACGTCATCGGGCGTATTCATGAGTGTGAGCAGACCGCGCATCCCGATAAGGCTCACCGCGGTCAGCAGAACCGTGGTCACCGCGGAAAGGATGATCGCGCTGCATACCGACTGGCGCACGCCTTCCTCGTCACCTGCTCCGAAACGCTGCGCGGTAACGACCGCGAAACCGCTCGTCATGCCGTTCATAAAGCCTATTATCAGGAACATGATCGTTCCCGTCGCGCCGACCGCGGCCAGCGCGTCCGCACCGACATAGCGCCCGACGATGATCGAATCGGCCAGGTTGTAGAGCTGCTGGATCACGTTTCCGAGCACTATCGGTATCAAAAATCTGATTATCAGTTTGAAGGGCGAGCCCTTCGTCATATCTATTTCCATAATAACAATAATATCGTCATACCGCGTACTCCGCCCGATGACCGTTTGACAAACCTGAATAACGCAAAAGGTGCCTCACCACATGGCGAGACACCTTATAATACTATCAAAGTATTGATTTTTCAAGTGTTATTTAAGCCAGTCCTTAAGCTCCGAAGTACAATGAGGGCATCTGGTAGCCTTGATGCTGATCTCGCTCTGGCAGTAAGGGCAGGTCGCGGTCGTAGGCTCTGCGGGCTTCTCTTCTTCCTTTTTCTTGGTCATGTCGGAGAGCTTGTTCATGCCCTTTACGATAAGGAATACGATGATCGCCATCAGCAGGAAATGGATAATGGCGGTAATGAACTTACCGTAATTGAGTGTGGCAAGTCCGAGCTCCTGAGCCTCAGCGAGCGTAGCGGGCTTCGCGACATTGTTGGGATTGCTTAAGATCCCGTAAAGATTCGAAAAATCGGTGTCTCCGATGATACAGCCGAGAACAGGCATGAAGATGTCGTTTACCAGCGAGGTAACGATCGCGTTGAAGGCTGTACCGATGATCATGCCGACTGCCAGATCCAGCATATTGCCGCGCATGATGAACTTCTTGAATTCCTTGAACATAATTGATCCTCTTTCCCGCACTTTGGCGAATTAGATTTATGCGGATTCAACTCCGCCCCACACAGAAAGTATAGCATAACACAGAAAAAAATAACATAATCCATTTGAAGTAATTATTTTTTCGGTTATTATAAAAGAGCTGCGGAAAACCGCACCGGAACAAAGGAGGATCACATGGAGATAAAGGGCTACACCTACGGCTATAATTCAAAAAAGGGCATGTATACCTCGCCCGAGGGCATAAAGAGCCGCTCGCTGCTCATAGAGACAGGCATCAACTGGGTCTGCCTCGCATTCAGCGTTAAGCAGAAATCCTTCTGCTCGACCGAGATCCTTTTCGATTACAGATACAATATCCCCGACCTCGAGATCATCGCCGCGATCGAGGATTTCCACGCGCACAACGTTAAGGTCTGCTTAAAGCCGATGATCGATACCGCCGACGGTGTATGGCGCGCGCACATCAATTTCCCCGACCAGAACATGTTCGGCGAGGATAAATACTGGCCCGAATGGTTCGAATACTACAGGGCCTATCTGCTCCATTACGCGCAGATCGCCGCGTATACCGGCTGCGAGATGTTCTGCCTCGGCTGCGAGATGCTGAGCACCGAGCACCGCGAGGCCGACTGGCGCCGCACGATCGATGAGGTCAGAAAGGTATACCCGGGCAAGCTCGTATACAATACGAACCACGGCAAGGAAGAATCGGCAAAATGGTACGACGCGATCGATTACGTCGGCACCTCGGCCTACTATCCCGTTGCTCCCATGCCCGAGAACGACTCGCCGTCCGCCACGTCCCTCGAGTATATGAAAGCCGAATGGGAAAAGGTTGCCCTGCATCTGGGCGAAGTGAGCCGCCGCATCGGCAAGCCCATCCTGTTCATGGAGATAGGCTGCAGGAGCGCCGCGGGCTGTGCCTCGATGCCCTGGGATTTCACGCACAGGGATCTCCCGATGAGCGAGGAAGAGCAGGCGAATTTCTACGAGTCCTCACTGTCCGTTTTCGCCGACAAGCCCTGGTTCGCGGGCTATTTCTGGTGGGACTGGTCCACTTACATCTACGACGACCGCGAGAGAGCCGCACAGGACAGAGGCTTTAATATTCATCTGAAAAAGGCCGAAGAAGTGATCAGAAAATGGTATGGCAAAAGCGACAGATGATAACAGCACTACGATAAAGAAGTAAGAACGCATGAGTAATCAAAGCATCTCAGACGACAGGTACAGAATGATGACCGAAACGCCGACCGGGTCCCTGGTCATGAAGCTGGGACTCCCGACCACGGTCAGTGTGCTTGTCACGACCATCTATAACATGGCGGACACCAAGTTCGTCAGCAGTCTCGGCACGAGCCAGAGCGGCGCCGTGGGCGTTGTTTTTGCACTCATGGCCATTATCCAGGCTTTCGGGTTTATGTTCGGACACGGAGCCGGGAGCAATATCGGCCGTCTCTTGGGAGCCCATAACACGGACCGCGCCGGCTCGTTCGCATCGACGAGCGTGCTGTTCGGTCTGACCACCGGCGTGCTGATGACAGTATTCGGCCTGATATTCATCGAGCCGCTGATGAACCTGCTCGGCAGCACTCCCACGATCCTGCCTTTTGCAAAGGAATACGCCTTCTATATCCTTCTCGCGGCGCCCTTCATGGTGCTCGGATGCATCACAAACAATATACTCCGCTACGAAGGCAAGGCGACATTCGCGATGATCGGCCTCGTTTCGGGCGGAGTACTGAACATTATCGGTGATTATATTCTTATAGAAGTCGTCGGCCTCGGAGTATCCGGCGCCGGCATCGCGACAGCGGTCTCGCAGTGCATAGCCTGCGCGATCCTTCTGGTGCCTTTCTTTACCGGCAAAACACAGAGCAGGCTGAGTCTTAAGAGCATCTTCCGCGATCCCGAAGACCCCGGCCGCGTGCACCCCCACTTATTCGACTGGGCGATGGTCGGCAGCATAATCGCGATAGGCCTGCCGAGCCTCATGCGACAGGGCCTCAACAGCATATCCACGATGATCCTCAATTTCTCGGCAAAGCCCTACGGCGATGCGGCCATCTCGGCGATGGGCATCGTGGCGAAGGTCATCGGTTTCCTCTTCTGCATAGGTCTGGGCATCGGACAGGGCTTCCAGCCCGTGGCCGGATTTAATTACGGCGCGAGGAAATACTCCCGCGTAAAGAGTGCTTACAGATTCACTCTGGTGTTCAGCATGATCCTGCTGGGCATCGCCGGCTGCTTCGGTTTTATATTTGCCGAACGCATCGTGACAATTTTCCGCGACGATCCGGAGGTTATTACGATCGGCACCGCAGCCCTGCGTTTCCAGTCGGTCTCGCTGCTGTTCCTGCCTATAACCGTAACGGGCAACATGCTCTTCCAGAGCACCGGAAAGAGCGTCCGCGCCACATTCCTCGCAGCCACGAGGAGCGGTCTGTTCTTTATCCCGACAATACTCATACTGCGCGGTCCTCTGGGCCTGACGGGCATCGAATGCTCGCAGGCGATCGCGGATTTCCTCGGAGGACTGACCACCATACCCTTTGTGGTCACGTTCCTGCGCAGCTTCCCGCCGGACGGCGAACCCTCATAATTCCCGTGAGCCTCTGTTCCCGGCTGCCTGCCATACCGTACAGTCCATTATTTCGCTGCTGCCTGCTTTAACGAGTAGCGGTACGAGAATTCCGAGATCTCATGCTTTACGGTCAGGCAGTTGAACAGGTATCCGATCGCAGCACCGAGGAATATAAGAACGTAACTCGCGGCGATCAGCAGCGCCAAAGTCACATTGTATCCGAACGCGGCTATCATATCGTTGTACTTTTCCACGGCGAACGCGGTCACTGTCATACTGTTTCCGAAAACCAGCATACCGATCACATATGCGGCGAGCAGCGCGATACCTGCCCAGTAGAACTTGAAGTTGATAGGGCTGTAGATCATCAGCACGAATACCAACAGCGCGCAGTACAGTATGCTTACATGCAGCAAGGCTTCCGCTCCGGGATGTGCAGCGGCTTCGGCCGGCAGCCTGACTCCGATATTGTAGAACAGCCTTACCAGAATAAATATCGTAAACGAAAACAGTGATATGATCAGCGAGATAAGCACCGGGGCCTTGGTCAGAAGGTCCTTTTTTATCGGGGACGCGTTTACCAGCTTCGCTACCGCCGGAGTGGTTATAAGCTGATACGAATATGCTCCGACCAGTCCCAGGTACAGTCCGCCGAGCGACATCCCGAACATATTGTCAAATCTTAGCGTCATCTCAAACATCACGCCCATACCGATGAATAACACCGTCAGGAGCATCATCGTCCTGAACTGAAGTCCGTATCTGATTATCTTAATGTATTTTATCAGGCTTTTCATATTATGCCTCCTTTTCGCTTCTGTCGAGGAACCCGCTCTCATAGCCCCTGATGCAGTCCCTGTAGAGCAGGAATCCCAGTAATACCGTCAGGCAGGCCATACCCAGCGTGATCGCCCATACAATGATATCTAAGGTACTGATGCCCTGTGCTTCCTCTTCGGCCGCATTGAGCACCGCATACAGCAGGCCCAGCATCACTCCGTCCAGCAGTGTCACGCCCAGATAGGTCAGCATCATCTGCACCGCCATGCTCAGACCCTTTCTCCTAGTAAATATCAGCACCAACACCGTTAATGCCATCGTCGTGAACATGACCGCCAGGACGAATAATACCCCTGCGCCGCTCATCACGCAGCCGACTATGCAGCCCGCAAAGCAGAGCAGCACCGTAACGATCTTGAGTATCGTATCCGTTTTCAGCGCCTTGCCGATTATTTCCCTGCCGTATACGGAGGATTTCATCATCTCCATACACTTTTCTCTTCTGACACTGATCCCCGAGAATGCAAAATAATCAACGAATAAAACGACTATCAGAGATATCGGAGCCACTATCAGCGCGCTCGCGAGCCCCATGAGATAAGAAAGTCCGAATCCTATGGCAGAGGTCAGTATCATGCCGATGACGATCGCGATGCGATAACTCATCGGGGTAAATGCCCCTGTACATTTCCATAATGTTCTGTTCATTGCGCAAATCCCCCCGGCTTATTTGATAAGCGAATTCTTTTTCATGATGGCTACGCTGATCTTGAACAGGCTGGCTGTCTCGGTAACTATATCGAGCCCCGCGAGCTTGTCCAGATCTTCCGCGAGGCAGATGCCCTCGAAGCCGTAATTCGACGAAGTCATGGTATAGAGGATGCTCTTTGCCGCCTCTGCGTCCCTGCTCTCGCCCTTTACGGAAATATACTTTTCCTTGAGGTCCTCAACGAAGCCCTGCTCAACGATCCGTCCGCGCTCCATGATGATCGCGTAGTCGGTCACGCCCTCCATATCGGAGATATTGTGCGTGGAGAAGAGCACGCTCTTGTTCTCTCCCGAATTAAGATACTCCCTGATCATCTCGCAGAGCTTATCTCTCATGAGCGGATCGAGGGGCGACGCGGGCTCATCCATGATGAGCAGGTCTGTCTCACGCGCCAGGACGCCCGCCAGCATGAGCTTGGTCTTGGTGCCGTCCGAAAGCGCGCTGACCTTTTTGCCGTTGTCAAAACTCCTGCCTCCGAATACCGCGAGATCGTCGCAGTTCCGCTTAAACTTCGCCGAGTCGTATTTCTCGAACAGCAGCGCCTGGAGCTCATCGATCTGCTTCATGGTCCAGTGCGGCAGATAATAGTTCTCGGTGCCGGTGTAGCCGATCCTCTCCTTAACCTCGGGCTTATTGAATATCTCCCTGTCTGAATACTCACCGAAGTAAGTGATATCGCCGGTATAGTCCATCCTGATGCCCGTGAGTATATTGAGCAATGTGGTCTTTCCCGCTCCGTTCTCACCGATCAGTGCCGTCGCGAAGCCCTCAGGCAGCTTAAATTCAGGCACATCCAGCGTGAAGTTCTTATACTTTTTAACAATGTTTTTTGCTTCGATAACACTCTTTTCCATGCTCTCTTTCCTTCCTTCTTTCCGAGCCGGGATCGCGGCGCCCCGCGACCCCTTTCCGCTCCCACTCTATATACACATACCCTGCGGTATTACCGCCTCTGTCTCACTGCGGCACCTCCAGCAGCGCCTCCAGTGTTTCGATGAGCTCCGAATTGCTCATCCCCGCTATCTTTGCGGCGTCGATCGCCGCCGTAAGCGACTCCTCGACCTTGCGCAGATGCTGTTCTTTCAGCATCTCGCTGTCCTGCGCGTTCACGTAAAAGCCCTTGCCCTGGGATGCGGTGACCAGTCCCTCGAGCTCCAGTGTCTCATACGCCTTCATCGTGGTGATCACACTGATCCTCAGATCCTTCGCGAGCTCACGTATCGATGGCAGGTACTCTCCCTGCTTATACTTGCCGGCAAGGATGTCGCTGCGGAACGCGTCCGCGATCTGCTTATAGATCGGTACTCCGTTGTTCTGTGATATCTTCAATAGAATACCTCCTTTGCTCAACTGTTTATGTGTTATATATACACCCATAACAGTTAACTGTCAAGACCTTTTTTATGACATAGTCAAAGACATGGGGACGGTTCTTCTGTCTGCTTTAGTTTGCAGACAGAAGAACCGTCCCCATGTCTGATGTTTTATCTCATTATGCTGACTATCGTTTCCTGAGGAACCTCATTTTGCCTTCGAGTTTCACCTTCGGTTTCTCTCCGATGCCCACAAACATTCCCTTCAGTTCCTTTGACAGTGTCGCCGCGCACTCGGGGCACCATCTGCCGGACCGGATGTCGCAGCCGCATTTCTCACACTTTATATAAATGGGTGAGCCTTCGGGTATCTCGAGCATGCCGTCGCGAAGATACTGTTTGATATCGTGCTGCGAAACTCCGGTATTCTCGGAGATCTCAACCATATTCGCGGTCCCGTGCTCACGAAGGTATTCTTTGACCTTGTCCCTGTTCTCCTCATCGAATTTCCGGCAGTCCGGACAATACTTCGAGCCGAATCCGGGATAAGTGAACATTTTCTTACACTTCCTGCATACTTCCGTCGTAAAAGCCATCCGATCACCGCCTCTCAGATTATAGAAAAAGCTGCGCTGTGACGTCTTCATTTTACAACGCATCCCGCACTTTGGTCAATCGGAAAAGCGCGGGCAAAAATAATGCTTGCATTTCTCACGACTCGATGCTACAATTCATCAGTTGCTATGAAACAAGTGAGTTCGTAACCATCCTCACTCAAAACAAAACTAGGAGAATAAAAATGAAAAAATCAACAGCTTTTCTAACCCAGGCAGCGATCATCGCGGCAATATACGTGGTGCTTTCGCTCCTTACCTATCAGTTTTCTTACCTTGAGATCCAGTGCCGCGTGGCCGAGGCCCTGTGCATGACGATCTTCTACACTCCCGCAGGAGTATTCGGAGTATTCATCGGATGCCTCATCACCAACATTCTCGGCGGACAGGTGCTGGATATGATATTCGGCTCGCTCGCTACACTCATCGCGGCATCGCTTACACTGCCGATCGCAAACCGCATACGCGCAAAGTACGGTCCCGTACTTAAGATAAAGCACAGCCTTCTGATCCCGATCCCGACCGTTCTCGTGAACGCGCTCATCATTCCGTTCGTTCTCTACTTCGGTTACGGGGTAACGGAGATGGGTTCCCAGACAGGCATGTTCGGAGTTCTCGGACTTCTGGCATTCTCAGTATTTGCCGGAGAGATGATCTCCTGCTATGTATTCGGTCCTCTGCTCGTTACGGTGCTCAACCGCGTGCGTGTGACCGCAAAGCTTGATATCAAGCGCGACTGATCAAAATCATCTGCCGATATTAAAGAGGAGGAAGCACATGAAAAATACGCAGGAAAAGATTAAGCCGAAGCTTTTTTCGGTAATGAAGACCTATACCTGGTCACAGTTCGGCAAGGACGTGATCGCAGGCATCATCGTAGCGATCATCGCGCTTCCACTCTCGATCGCTCTCGCGCTCGCATCGGGCGTTGAACCCGAGCAGGGTATCTACACCGCCATCATCGCGGGCTTCCTGATCTCTTTCTTCGGAGGCAGCCGCGTACAGATCGCGGGACCTACAGCCGCGTTCGCGACCATCGTGGCCGGCATCGTGGCCACCGACGGCATGGACGGACTGATCATCGCCACGATCATCGCCGGCGTGATCCTGATCCTCATGGGTCTGTTCCGCCTCGGTTCGCTGATCAGGTTCATTCCTTACACGATCACCACAGGCTTTACCGCCGGCATCGCGGTAACCATCCTGATCGGCCAGATCAAGGATTTCCTCGGTCTTTCGTTCCCCGCCGGGACCGTTACGATCGAGACCGCCGACAAGGTTAAGGCCATCGCCGCCAATATCGGCACATTCAACTATCAGGCGTTCATCGTGGGCATCGTAAGCCTGCTCGTGCTTATCGTCTGGCCTTTTATCAGCAAAAAGATCCCGGGCTCGCTGATCGCGGTCTTTGTCGGGATCCTTATGGTAAAGCTCCTGAATATGAAGGTTAATACTATCGGCAACCTCTACACCATCAGCAATTCGCTGCCGAAGTTCCGCCTGCCTGCGTTCAGCCTTTCGGCTATCCGCAATGAGCTCGGCAACGGTTTCACGATCGCTATTCTGGCAGCCATTGAATCGCTCCTTTCCGCGGTTGTTGCCGATTCGATGATCAACTCGAAGCACCGCTCGAATATGGAGCTGGTCGCTCAGGGTATCGGCAATATCGGTTCCGCGCTGTTCGGCGGTATCCCCGCCACAGGCGCGATCGCGCGTACCGCCGCCAATGTCAAGAACGGCGGCCGCACTCCCATAGCGGGCATGGTACACGCCGTAGTACTGACGGTCGTTCTTGTAGTCCTGATGCCCTACGCCGCATTCATCCCCATGCCGACGATCGCGGCCATCCTGTTCATCGTAGCCTACAATATGTGCGGCTGGCGCAATTTCGCAAGACTCTGCAAAAAAGCGCCCGTAAGCGATATCCTGGTGCTCGTGCTCACATTCGTGCTGACGGTCGTATTTGACCTCGTTGTCGCCATCGCGGTCGGCATGATCGCCGCCTGCGTGCTCTTCATGAAGCGCATGAGCGAAGAAGCGAGCATCCACGGCTGGAAATACGAACTGGACGAGAGCGAGAACGATCCCGCGGCCATCGAGCTGCGCGAGGTGCCTCATGAGGTACGCGTTTACGAGATAACCGGTCCCATGTTCTTCGGCGTGGCCGGACTCATTTCGCAGATATCCGTCAAGGATTTCACGAAGGTCCTGATCATCCGCATGCGCGGCGTTCCCGCCATAGACGCGACCGCCATGCAGTCGTTGGAGAACCTTGTTGACAACTGCATGGAAAAGGGCATCACGGTCATTTTCTCGCATGTCAACCAGCAGCCCCGCAGCATCATGGACAAAGACGGTCTCACCGCCAAGGTCGGCGAGAAAAACTTCTGCGCACATATCGACGCAGCGCTGGACCGCGCGAAAGAGATCCTCGCGTCACAGCCGGCCGCATAATACATTCAGACACAGATCAGACAAGGGGACGGTTCTTCCGTCCCCTTTTTTCTTGCCTTTTTTGGTGCAGGCGGCCCCGATCTTAATATCGCGGTCGAGGATAAACATAAGGGCTCGCGGCGGTAACCCCGAACGAATTGCTGCCGCAACGCCTCTTCAAACTTCCTCTAAGAGCAGCTGTTAAGCCGCTCAGCAACGGCTTCGCGCCTTGCTGCTCTAAGAGGCGATTTCGACTCGGCTAAAAACGCGGGTCCGTCGGACAAATGCAATTCGTTTCGGGAGTTACCGCTGCGAGCCCTTTGCTTTTGACTCCGAAACGATATTAAGATCACGCCACACCCGAGCCGCCGCCTGCACTCTCAAGCGCACCGGGGCTACAGGACAAGGGGACGGTCCTTCCGTCCTCACCGGCATGCTGCCGCACGGGCGCTGCAGAGAAAACTTCCGGGACCCGTTGAGGGCGCCGGTACTTGCGCGTGAAGCGAAGGACCTCAGCCGGGCGAAAGCCTGTGCCACAGGTAATATGCATCTGCCAAGACCGAAGGTCTTGAGAAGATGCATATAACTGGGGCAGCAGCGTGAAACGCGAGCTGAGGTCTGAGCGAACGTACATCGAGCGTGTTACACGCGAGATGGCGCTTAGTACCCGCTGCGTCCGAATCGGAGTGAGAACGTGTCCCCGGAAGTTTTACTCGTCGCCGCCCGTGCAGAAAAGGCAAAAAAAAGAGGACGGAAGAACCGTCCCCTTGTCTTGGTTATCGTGCGAAGAACTGCTCCAGTTTCGCGAGCAGTGCCTGTTTCTCGATGGTTTTTAAGAGGTAACCCTCGGGCTTGAGGTTTACGACCTGCATAACGCTGTCCTTGTCGTTGCGGCCGGTCAGGAAAAATACCGGGATCGACGAAGTCTCCGCGTCGCTGCGGATCATCTCGAGGACCTTCGGGCCGGAAGTGATGGGCATCTGGAAGTCGAGCAGGATCAGGTCCACTTTGTTGGCGCCGAGCTGCTTGATCGCCTGCATGCCCGAGTTGGCCATGAACACCTGATAGCGGTCCTTTAGCCAGTCGCGGACCAGCGCCAGATATTCGGTATCGTCGTCCACTATCATGACGCGCTTCTTGGCTGCGGCTGTCGGGCCCGTCTTCATGAGCTTTGCGACATCCTTTATCATCTTATCGGTGTCGAGCGGTCTCGGATAGCATTCGCGGATCAATGTGGAATTCATGAGCTTTCTCAGCTGTTCGATATCCGACTTGTCGCCGATAAATATGATCTGCTCTCCCGATTCGGTAAGGTGCTCCTTCAGGAAGTGAAGGACATCATTCGGAACATGCTCGTCATCATTCAGATAATAGGCCGTAACGCACTTTTCGCCCCACCTTTTTCCGATCGAATCGATATTCGGCGGGCAGTAGAAAGACTCGATACCGCTTTCGGAGAGCTTCTTTCTCAAAGTCCTTATAAGAAAGCTCTCTTTTTCACCGATCACCATTACTCTTTTTTCCATGGTATCCTCCGTTTATTTATCTGCAATCCTATGAGTTTCTTCTTTCTGCCAGCAATTCACTCATTCCGTCCCAGTCGAGATGCTTTAGTCTTTTTCCGAGTTCTTTGAACAATTCCGCATCCTCTTCGGACAGACTGTAGCCTCCGATCTCTTCGAGCACCATCTCCGCGCTGTCGTAATCCATGCCTTCCGCGATCTCGGCGAGCGCCGAAAGCGCATCCGCTATCGTGTCGGGATCCGCGGGCGGCTTCTGCTCTTCCTCTTCGGGCTCTTTCCCGCCCGGAAGTCTTTCGAGGTAGCTGCGGTACAGCCCGAGCAGCTCCGCGGTATCCTGCTTTATCGTATCAATGTCGTTGTTCTTGCCTGCTTCCTCGAGGGCCTCGGCCTTCTTCGAAAGCTCCGCGGCTCCTATGATCCTTGCGGAACTCTTGAGCGCATGGACCTTGATCGTATAGAATTCCCAGTCCTCACGGTCAAATGCATCTTCTATCTCTGCCGCGCGCTCAGGCAAAGCATTCCTGAAATTGCCTACAGCCTTCACGAAGGATTCCTTCGATCCGCAGAACTTCACGCCGTCGGGCACATTTATTCCTTCTACGCTCTCAAACGGATCGAGGATGTCTCCGGCTTCCGCTTCCGCGGCCTCCTTTTGGGCGTTCGCCTCTTTTACCACCGCTCCGTCGGAGAGCTCCCATTCGCGCTGTTTCTCTTCGGGGATCAGTTCCTTGAGCTTCTGCTCGAGCTTCTTGCTCTCTACGGGCTTTGCAAGATACCCGGTAAAGCCCTCGCCTATATAGTACTCCTCGCCGTTCTCCGCGACATTCGCCGTAAGGGCGATAACCGGAACTGTCTTCCCCATCTCGGTGATCCGGTGCATGGTCTCGATTCCGTCCATCTCCGGCATCATGTGGTCGAGCAGGACTACATCGAAGTCCTCCGCCTCGAGCTTCTCCAGGCATTCGCGGCCGCTCATCGCTGTCGTAATCTGCACTCTGGTCTGCTCGAGCAGTCCTTCGATGACCATCAGGTTCATCTCATTGTCATCGACCACGAGCACCTTCGCATCGGGCGCGGCAAAGAGCGGCACGTAATCCTCCGTCTCGACCTCGCCGAGTCTTTCTTCGATATCGCCTATCGGCGCGGGATCCACTACCTTCTGGGTAAGCGTAAAGAAGAAGGTTGAGCCTTCGCCGTAGACGCTCTCGCAGCGGAGCTCGTCATCCATCAGGGCCACGAACTGCTTGGAGATGTCGAGTCCCAGACCGGTTCCCTGGATACCCGCGTTCTTCTGCTCGTCGACGCGCTCGAAGGGCTTGAAGAGCTTCTCCATGTCCTCTTCGCGGATACCGATGCCCGTATCGCTTACGCTGTAATGTATCCTGCAGACGCCGTTCTCCTCACTTTCCTTTTTCATCGTGAGGGTGAACGAGCCTTCCTTCGTGTATTTGACCGCATTGGTGAGCAGGTTCAGGATGACCTGCTTGATCTTGCCGTCGTCACCAAACATCCTCGACGGGATCTCCGGATCGATATCAAGCCTGAAATCGAGGTCCTTTTCGATCGCGCGCACGCGGATCATCGTGACTACCGCGTTCAGCAGCTCAAATGTATCGTATTCGCGCTCGACAAGGTTCATGCTTCCCGATTCGATCTTTGACAGATCGAGGATATCGTTGATGATGCCGAGCAGGCTTTCCGATGCCTTGCGGATCGAACCCGCGTATTTAACTACAGATGTAGAATATTTTTCAACCGGAAGTGTCCTATCCTCTCTCAGGATCATCTCGTCCATGCCGATGATCGTATTGATGGGCGTGCGGATCTCATGCGACATGTTCGCAAGGAAGCGGGACTTCGCGGTATTCGCGCGGTCCGCCTCGT
>JAEEXY010000015.1 GCA_016288005.1 Lachnospiraceae bacterium | reverse complement strand
ATAGGAAGTACGAGGTCAATTATCTTGCCGCGCGCGGGAGTTACAGGTCCGTTCTCGACAACATCGCGGATGTTCTTGTCTTCATTTACATCGACATCGAGAATGCTGAGATCGCCGGTCTCCTGCGCCTTGATCTCGAAGCCGCTCATCTTGCCGTAATCGAAGCCGAGGATCACGAGGCCGATGATGAATACAAATGTAAAGATCGAATAGAAGTTATAAGGGATGGCCCTTACGAAAAGCGAAATGCCCGAGTAGGTCTCGCTCTCAACGCAGCCCGAAACAGCCGCAGCCCACGAAGAAACGGGCGCGATCATACAGACGGGAGCAGCGGTCGCGTCAATGATGTACGCGAGCTTTACTCTCGAGATCTTCTTACTGTCGGTCACGGGAGACATAACCGAACCTACGGTGAGGCAGTTGAAATAGTCGTCAATGAAGATGAGCACGCCCAGTGCAAATGTCGCGAGCAGCGCGCCCGCCTTTGTCTTGATGTGCTTCTGCGCCCAGGTTCCGAATGCGCGCGAAGCGCCGGACTTATTTACAAGGGCTACTATGATACCGAGGATAACGAGGAAAAGGTAAATGCCCGCATTATCCGCAACCGCAGCCGTCAGGCCGTCCACGGTGAGCATATCAACGGTCCCGAGCACGGAGCACTGAGCCGCCATGAACGCTCCCAGCAGAACGCCGATAAAGAGTGAGGAGTATGCTTCTTTTGTGATCAGTGCCAATGCGATGGCTACGAGCGGCGGCAGCAGCGCCCACGCGGTGCCCACGAATGAATCCGTGCCCGTGGCATGCATAATGGCAACCAGTGCGATCACCGCAGCGAAAACCAGCGCGGCGATGAGGATACTTTTCTTTTTCATGTTTCCCTCCTGTTGTTTTTCCCTTTAAAGTGGTGATGTGGTGCATTGATGTAGTCTATTGTAAAGGATAGATTTCCACAGGTCAAGGGGACGCTGAGGAATTATTTAGCGAAGGCGCGGGCTGCAACGGGACATTTTTTCCAAAACAAACCCTTATCGTTTTGGAAAAAATACCCTGCGCGCCCGCACTGTATTTTTTTACTGAGAGGATCATCCTCCCGGCGATATTACCTTCGTGGTTTTGGTCTTCGCGAAAAGGTGCTGTGTTCACGCTTTTCACGCTATTTTGCGCTTTTTGAATGATTTTCGAACGGTGTTTTTGAGCAGTGTTCAGACGTTCAAATATCCAGGAATTTCTTTACTTCCTCCAGTCGCTCGGTGGCAACGC
This sequence comes from Lachnospiraceae bacterium, assembly GCA_016288005.1. Lineage (GTDB taxonomy): Bacteria > Bacillota > Clostridia > Lachnospirales > Lachnospiraceae > RUG11977. Next base: position 50,286 of record JAEEXY010000015.1, on the reverse strand, counting down.
GCCGCCCGATCTGATATACGCGCTCGAGTTCGTCCGGGTTGCTCTCGGTACGGCTGATGCCAAGGTCGTAAGGAGGACGGATAACGAGTGAGATGCCTGCCTTTTCGCGGTCATTGATCTCGCGTATCTGCTGGTTGTAGCGGATATGGCGTACGTCCATCACATCGCGCATCACGGGGTATTTGCGGAGCATCAGGTGCGCTAAGGGCAGTGCCGCGCTCTTTTTCTTTACATAGCCGGCCGGCTGTGTGAGGATGATCACATTGCGGTCATAGCCGAGATCCTCCATGTATTTGTAAGGCACCGAATCAATGATGCCGCCGTCCAAAAGCTTGTGCCCTTCGACGCGCACGGGCTTGGATACCATCGGCATCGACGCAGACGCCCTGATCCATCGCAGATCGCGCTTGCCGCCGTCCACGCACTTGTGGTAGCGCATCTCGCCGGTATTTACGTCCACCGCGCCCACGTAAAACTCCATCGGGTTAGCCTTAAAAGTCTCGGTATCGAACACGTCGAGCTCCTCGGGCAGTGTCTTATAGCAGAACTCCGCGCCGTACAGGTTTCCCGTGGTGAGCAGCGACCGAACGCTGCAGTATCTCGGGTCCTTGCAGTACTTTTTGTTATAGCGTATGCCGCGCCCTATCTGCTTCGATTTGTAATTGCAGCCGAATGCGGCCCCCGCGCTGATCCCGGCGGCACCGTCGAATTCGATCCCGTTTTCCATAAAGACATCGATGACCCCGCAGGTAAATACCCCTCGCATCGCGCCGCCTTCCATTATCAGACCTTTTTTCACTTTCTGCTCCTTCCGCGTACGAACAGATACGCCTGTCCGTCCGCTCGTTCTCATTATTTTAGCCCCTGCGATTCAGGGGGTATGGCTTATTGCTTCCAATGACTTTCAAAGGTTATGCCTTGCCGTTTTCTCCCTTGTCCTTCCGGGATCTCCTGCCGAGGATCGCTCTCGCTGCCGAGAGTCCCACCCTGTAAGGCAATGGCCTGAGCGCCTTATCGGCCTCTTTGAGCTTCTCCCTGATGGGCAGATGCTGGGGACAGTGCGACTCGCATTTACCGCAGCCTACGCACTGCGACGCGAACGCGGGATCCTTTCGCATGCCGACATTCCGGAAAAACTCGAACCGCGCGCGTCCCTTTTTCTCCAGATACATGAGATTATAGTAGTGGAAATTGCCCGGGATATCAACTCCCTTAGGACAGGGCATGCAGTATCTGCAGCCCGTGCAGCCGACCTTTTCGCGCTCCTTGATGATGTTCCTGATGCGGTCGGTCAGGCCGTATTCCTTATCTGTGAAACTGCCTGCCGCGGCGTCGGAAGCGACTTTTACGTTTTCCTCGAGCATTTCGATCGAATTCATGCCCGAGAGCACGCAGGTAACGCCCTCCTGGTCCCATAACCACCTGAATCCGAGCTCGGCGGGCGTAAAACCTGTTCCCGAAGCTTTCAGCTCTTCCATCGCCTTATCGGGCAGCGTGGCCAGTTTTCCGCCGCGCAGAGGCTCCATGATGATCACGGGCACGCCCTTTTTCTGCGCCGCCTCAAGCCCCGCGCGTCCCGCCTGGCTGAACTCATCGAAATAGTTGTACTGTATCTGGCAGAAATCCCAGTCATAGGCATTCAGCAGCTTTAAGAACGTATCGGTATCGCCGTGAAACGAGAAACCGATATTGCGAACGCTCCCGTCGGCCTTATGCGCGTCGATCCACTCCTCGATGCCCAGCTTTTTCAGGTTCTCCCACTCCATATAGTCGGTGAACATGTGCATCAGATAATAATCGATGTGGTCGGTCCTGAGCCTGGCCAGCTCCTCCGCAAAGGTTTTGTCGATCGCCTTTGCCGACCTCATGATATACTGGGGCAGTTTGGTCGCGATACAGACCTTGTCGCGGCAGTTGTTCTCGGCCAGTATCCGGCCCAGACATTCCTCACTGCCCGGGTAAATGTAAGCGGTATCGAAATAGTTGATACCGAGCTCTATTCCGCGCAGTATCTCCTTTTCGGCCTTTTCATAATCTATCTTGCCGCCGTTTTTCGTAAATCTCATGCAGCCGTAGCCCAGCTGCGATATCGGGTTGCCTTTTCTGTCTTTTCTGTACAGCATATATACCTCCTGCGGTTGCCCGTCTCAGCGTTTTTCCAGCCTGCTCTGCAGATATCTCATATACCTGCGGTAGTCGTCGTCCGAGCTCAGATGCTCCAGAATGACGGGCATCTCGGGATCTATTGCCTCCATTTTCGAAACATAGTACTCCAGCGGGAATTCGCCGCAGCCCGGCGCGCACTCCTCGAGCCTTACGGTAAACTCCGTGCTCAGATGCACATCCTTTATGTGGCAGCTCCGTATCCTGCTGCCCAGCAGCTCCGCGCACTCATCCACGAGCTCCTCCGCATTGAAATACCGCTCGATCGAGTTGATCATATTGATGATGTCCATATGCACCGCGAAACGGTCCCGCCCGACCTCATCGAGAAGCCTCGCGTAATCCTTTGGACCTGTCGGTATCATCCACGGCATCGGCTCCAGCGTGAAATATGTATTCTTTACATCTGCCCTGTCGATGATCGTCCTGACCGTATCTATCGTCTGTTTCCGGGCCTCCGCGGAGAAATTCTCCTTATAGGGGCCGTCCCATATCGGTCCGAGAGCGCCTGCCACGTTTACGCAGCATCTCGCTCCCACATAATCGGCCAGTCTCAGCTGCTCCACGCAGTAATCGAGGTTTTTCTGCCTCTCCGCGGGATCGGGCGAGAGCGCGTTTCTCCAGATGCCTACTTCGGCAATCGTAAGGCCTGCCCTGTCGGCAGCCTCCTTATACTCAATGATCTTATCATCGGGCTCATTGCTCTGTACGGGAAAAACAACCGTCTCACACCCGAGCTCAGTCTGCGCCTTTATCCAGCTTTCCGCGCTGTCATACGCCAGCGGCGAAGATATTCCCAGTCTCATGCGCGCCTCCCTTTCAGACCCCGTAAAGGACCGAACTGTCTATATCATCAACCGTCCGGAATCCGGTGGAACTCATGATGTATCTGAGCTCATTGCCGACTCCGGTGATAAACTTCTTAACGCCTTCCGCTCCTTCGCTCTCGAGCGAGGGCAGCATCGATCTGCCTACCGCAGCCGCATCGGCGCCGAGCGCCAGAGCCTTGAAAACGTCGGCTCCCGTGGCGATGCCGCAGTCCACGATGATCTTAACTCCCGTACCTTCGAGCGCCGCCTTTATGTCGGGCAGCACCAGCATCGGAGGTACCGCGTAAGGCAGACGGCCGTGGTGATGGCTCACGATGACCGCCTTTGCCCCGATCTCTGCGCAGGCCGCGGCGTCGGATACGCTCAGAACGCCTTTTACGATAAACGGCAGCTTAGTGAGGCCGACATATGACTGCAGCATATCAGCCGTCTGACAGCCCATTTCCTCTCCGACGACCACATCGTAGCCCTCGCTGCCGAATATATGGTCTATGTCCATGCCGATGCCGAACGCGCCGACCGACTCGGCATACTGCATCTGGTCCTTCACCTTGCCGTTGTCGGCGTAAGGCTTAACTATCCTTACAGTCTTTGCGCCGGTATCGACGATGCTCTTAAACATGTCGTTTTCCATCATGCCGCAGAAATTGAGTATATTCAGATCCTTTGCGGCCTCAGAATACTCGACCAGACCGTTTTTCTCGCGTCCGCCGTAGTTTTTCAGGTGCGAGAACGCCGGCGTCATGACCGGCACGGAAAATGTCTCTCCCAAGAAATCCACGGTCGTATCGGCCTTTACCGAACCGATGTACCTGGACTCTATCAGAATGGAATCCATGTACTGCTCCGTAATGACATTGGCATCGGACGATCTTTGATATCTCTCCATATAACCTCCCATAAGTTTTATTTATGCGTACATAACCTTCTCTTATGCTGTAAACCCGCAGCATTTACCTAATTATAGCAAGAAAGGGTGCCTGTCACCATTAAAAAACTATAAAAAAACAGAGTGCCTGTCACCGTAAAAGATAACAGTCACCCTGTATGCATGGACCTTAGGGGGATCGAACCCCTGACCTCCAGATTGCGAACCTGGCGCTCTCCCAGCTGAGCTAAAAGCCCGTCAACGTGTCTGATTATATCATACTCTTTTCAAAAATCAAGAAAAATCTGAGCGCCTTAATCTTCCCACGTATATTCAACAACTTCGCAGTTCGGTATGCCGAAGCTCGCGTACTCCTCGTTGGTCTCGCTGTGGAAATAAGACTGTACCGATCTGACGATGCCGTTGTGCGCCGCGAGGATGATCGTCTTGCCCGATGCCTTCACATCGTCGATCACGTTGTATATCCTCTGAGCCACGCGCAGCATGGACTCTCCGCCCTCATAATCGTCGGCAAAACGCTGCTTCGACTCAAAGAAATCCTGCGTGTTCCAGTTTTTGCCCTCGTAACTGCCGAAGTTCTGCTCGATGAGCCTGGGTTCAACGCGAACCGGGATACCCGTAATGCCCGATATGATCTCGGCCGTCTCCTTCGCGCGCTGCAGCGGGGAGCACCATATCTCGTCCGCCCTGATGCCTCTTTCTATTATCCTGGCGGCAGACATACGCGCCTGCTCACGGCCGTTGTCCGTAAGGGGTATGTCGGTCTGCCCGCATATCTTTTTCTGCACATTCCACTCGGATTCTCCGTGTCTAACAAAATAGAGTCTTCCCATATCAGTTCCTCCGATCTTTCCCATGCGATCCATTATACATTTTATGCCTTTGCCGGGCAATCAAATTATTAAGAATCTATAAACTTTTTATTGTCTTTCGGACACTGTCCGATTATAATAGAAACTGAAAGGCAAGGAAAGAGTTTCTTTGCCGAAAATATTTTAAAGGAGGCGTTTTATGATATTCCAGATCACCAATCTTTGGCAGATACTCGGATGGTTCCTCGTATTTGCCGGACTCATCGTAATGAATGAACTCGGGCGCCGCACCAAGCTCGGCGGACTGATCATTTTCGTTGTGATCCCGAGTATTCTTACCGTCTATTTCATCCTGGCTCACGTCGGCCTGTTCGGCGGTCCCGAGAACCCTACCGTAGCCTACATGGACGGCTGGTTCCACTACTTCAAGCTTTACGCCGCGGACATCGGCTGCGTCGGCTTTATGATGATCAAGTACAAGTGGGGCATCGGCAAGGAAAAATGGTTCGCATGGTTCCCCTGGGCCATTGTTGCGGCCAACATCATGATCGCCAATGTTTCCGATATGGAGTCCGCGCTTGCGGCTTATAAGATCAGCGGCAATCTCTCCGGCGCATGGTGGGCATCGAACGAAGGCGTTTTCCTTTACGGAGGATGGTGGAACGTTGTCAACGCCCTGGCAGGTCTGATCAATATATTCTGCATGACCGGCTGTATTCACCTTTATACATCCAAAGACAAGAACAAGTCCGATATGCTCTGGCCCGATATGACCATCTGGTTCATCCTCGCCTACGATATCTGGAACTTTGAATACACATACCTCAACCTTCCCACTCATACATGGTACTGCGGCGTAGCGCTCCTTCTCGCTCCTACATTCGCAAATGCCCTCTGGAACAAGGGCGCATGGATACAGAACCGCGCGAATACCCTTGCCATCTGGTGCATGTGGGCTCAGGTCGTTCCGCTCTTCCAGCTTAAAGGCATCTTCGCGGCCGTTCTTCCTTCGCTTTACGGCGGTGCGACGGCTGCGGGCATCACGACCATGGACCTCTATGAAAAGGCCATCGCTCTTTACAATGCCGGCGAAGGCAAAACCGTCAAGGCCGGACAGATCATTCAGTCCATGGGCATCACCGCAGATCCCCGCATGCAGGGCTTTGTGGCAATGCTCGCCCTCGCGGCCAACGTATTGTGCATCTCCGTGATCATACGCAATGCGATAAAACTCGGCAAGAATCCTTATTCCAACGAAGTATTCAAGGGCACCAGGGATTACGAAGAAGCCCTGCAGCGTGCCGAGATCTGAGCTGATTTCCGAACTTAGATCCTGAAACTATATATTTGCCTGCAAACCTCCCATATGCTATAATCAATCTTTGGAATAGCGTATGGGAGGTATTTTAAACTGGAAACGAAAACCAAGCGCACGCTGCGGATCATACGCATTATCGTGGCAGTGATCTGGTGCGCGATCATCATATTGTGCTTACTGAACCGCGATAAATTCACCGTGGACGGGATCGTGAAGATCACCCCCGAAAGGACTCTTCTGGCAATACTTGCCATGATGGTGTTCTTCGCGCTGAAGAGTGTGAGCGTATTCATCTATTTCGGCATCCTGTTCGCCGCCAGCGGCATCATTTTCCCGCTGCACATAGCCATCCCGGTCAATCTGATCGGAACCGTCGTCATGGTGACCATTCCTTTTTACATCGGGCGCTTTTTAGGCTCCGACATGGTCAATTACGTATTTGAGAAATATCCGAAAGCCGCAAAGCTCCATGAACGCCGCAAACAGAAGGATTTCCTGTTCACACTGCTGTTCAGGCTTACGGGCGCGATGCCTTCGGATCTGCTGGGCTTCTACATGGGCGCATCGGGAAGCAGCTTCCCTGCGTACCTCATAGCATCGGTACTGGGCTTCTCCGTATCCTCCACGACTTTCCCCCTCATGGGCGATAAGATACGCGATCCCAAGTCCCCCCAGTTCCTGATCTCATTCTGCATCGAAGCATCTGTAGTAATATGTACGTCGGGCGGACTGATCATCCACCACTTTATCAAGGAACGTCAGGAAAAGAAGGAGCAGGAAAAAACATAAAAGAGGACCTCGAGGTCCTCTTTTTATGTTTCTATGCAGTCTCACGCTGTAGTACGGTGTCTTCGAGTGATCCGCTCATTCTGTACCAAAGGCTTTATTTATGCGGCTTTCAGCATTTGTTAAATCCTGTTTTAATCGCATTTTTCAAGTGATTTTTCTGTTTTGAGGGTCATCCCGACTGACGTCATACCGGTGTCGTATTCCTCTTACATCTATCCTCCGATTTCAATTTCGATCTCGAAATCTTATCCACACACGTAGACTCATTTTTCACTACTACCTCGGTGGAAGCGCATATATCCACAGATTTATCCACATAATCCACACCTGTAGACGAAAAAATCCTATTCTACACATGTGTTTAAATCCTGATTTAACAATAATCTATTCTACAAGTGTATAAGACTTTCCGACCTCCATATTCCCATTCTTCTTCCTGCTTCAACAGCTCTTTCGTCCCCCTCTTCTTTCTATGTTAACAGGTTCTTCCGCTCCTCCATCCTCCGCATCGAAAGTTCTATCGTCCCTACTCTTTCCTTTGGCGCCACCAGGTTCTTCCGTCCCTACGCTTCCCCACGGTACCAACAGGTTCTTCCGTCCTCCTCTTCCCCTCCGGTACCACCAGGTTCTTCCGTCCCTCCGCTTCCCCCGGTACCAACAGATTCTTCCGTCCCTCCGCCTACCGGACCTGGCGGGCGCTGCAGAGAAAACTTCCCGAACCCGTAGAGGACGCCGGTACTTTGCGAGGCGAAAGACCTCAGCCGGGCGAAGCCCGTTCCGGACGATACCGGCATGATGCAAGCCGCAGGCTTGTGATCATGCCGATACGTACGGAAAGAGCGTGAAACGCGGCTGAGGTCTGAGCGAACGTCCCACATCCGGAATCGGTGTGAAGAAGTTGTTCCCTGGTTCTTTTAAAGATTCCGGATGTGGGCGCCTAGTATCCGCTGCGTCCGTAGAAGGAGTGCAAACGTGTTCGGGAAGTTTTACTCGTCGCCGCCCGCCCTGCAGGTACTAAAAAAGGGGACGGAAGAACCGTCCCCTATAGGGTGGGGACGGAAGAACCGTCCCCTATAAGGTGGGGGACGAAAGAACCGTCCCCACCGGGTTTTTGTTATCAGATCTTAGGAAGCTTCGCGATCGACTTCTGCAGCTGCTCGTCTGTCGGAATGAAATCGTTCATCTCGTGGTCGTTGTATCTCTGGTAAGCCACCATATCGAAGTATCCCGTGCCGGTCAGGCCGAATACGATATTCTTTGCTTCGCCGGTCTCCTTGCACTTTAACGCTTCGTCGAGCGCCACTCTGATCGCATGGCTCGACTCGGGTGCGGGAAGTATACCCTCTACCCTCGCAAACATCTCAGCAGCCTCAAATACGTTGGTCTGCTCAACACTGGTCGCCTTGATCAGGCCCTGATCGTACAGCTCGGAAACGATCGAGCTCATGCCATGGTAACGGAGTCCGCCGGCGTGGTTTGCGGAAGGAATGAATCCGCTGCCGAGCGTGTACATCTTAGCCAGAGGGCAAACCTTACCGGTATCGCAGAAATCGTAAGCATATACGCCGCGGGTAAGGCTCGGGCAGGATGCCGGCTCAACCGCGATGATCTCGTATTTGTTCTCGCCTCTTAACATCTCTCCCGCGAAAGGTGCGATCAGTCCGCCGAGATTCGATCCGCCGCCTGCGCAGCCGATGATCATGTCTGCCTTGATGCCGTATTTGTCCAGCGCAGCCTTTGTCTCAAGACCGATTACCGACTGATGCAGCAGTACCTGAGAGAGTACCGAGCCAAGTACGTAGCGGTATCCCTCCTGAGAGGTGGCTGCCTCAACCGCCTCAGAGATCGCGCAGCCTAAGCTGCCCGTGGTTCCGGGGAACTCTTCGTTGATCTTGCGTCCGATGCTGGTCTCCATCGAAGGAGAAGGTGTAACCGTGGCTCCGTAGGTACGCATTACCTCGCGTCTGAAAGGCTTCTGCTCATAAGAAACCTTTACCATGTATACCTGGCAGTCCAGATCGAAATACGAACATGCCATCGAAAGCGCCGTGCCCCACTGACCTGCGCCGGTCTCTGTGGTTACGCCCTTTAAGCCCTGCTTCTTTGCGTAGTAGGCCTGAGCGATGGCTGAATTCAGCTTGTGGCTGCCCGAAGTGTTGTTGCCTTCGAACTTGTAGTAGATATGAGCGGGTGTCTTAAGCTTCTCCTCAAGGCAGTACGCGCGTACGAGCGGTGAGGGACGGTACATTCTGTAGAAGCTCCTGATCTCCTCAGGAATATCGATAAATCTCGATGTATCGTCAAGCTCCTGTGAAACGAGCTCATCGCAGAATACATGCGACAGCTCAGCGGCCGTTACAGGCTGCCCGGTACCGGGATTAAGAAGCGGCGCGGGCTTTTTCTTCATATCGCCCCTGACGTTGTACCACTGCTTAGGCATCTCGCCTTCTTCGAGATAAATCTTGTAGGGTATCTCACTCATGATGTAAACCTCCTGTTATCTTTCTTCATCCCCACCATAGTATCATTATTGTGTATAATTATCCACTAAAATTTTATTTTTTTGCGATAAAAAGAAGTTATCAGGAATAGAGCTTTATCTCAAAATCACTGCCCTTGCCCGGCTCGCTCGAAACGGTTATCGAGCCTCCGAGATTACCAATGATCTGCTTTGCCATCGCGAGCCCGATGCCCACACTGTTCACCGATGCATTGCCCGCCTTATAGAAACGTTCGAAAATATGAGGCAGATCCTTCGGGTCAATGCCCTTACCCGTATCGACAATATTTATCTGCGTGCAGAGGTTTGTTTGAACAGCGTTCACGCAGACTTTTCCGCCTGCCGGCGTATGTTCGATCGCGTTTTTGACAATGTTCGAAACCGCCTCACGCAGCCATCCGGGATCCCCCGTAACAGCTATTTCCGAAGGAATATCAAACTCCAGCTCCACCTCCGCGGCCTCTGCCATGATGCCGGCGGACTCGTTGATCTGATCGATCATGTCTTTGAGCACGATCCTCTCCGATCTCATCTCGAGGGTCCCGGCTTCGAGCTGGGCCAGTGTTAAGAGGCTCCTGATCAGCCATGTCATGCGTCCTGTCTGGCTGTCAATATTCATTGCATATTCAAGACGTCTCTCCTCTGCCAGATCCGGATGCATGAGCAGATCGGTCATGATCTGTATCGCCGTGAGCGGCGTTTTGAACTGATGTGAGATATCTGCCATCATGTCCGACATGTATTTTTTCTGCTTCAGCTCGGTCGAATACTCCTCCCGAAGGAGAGTCACAACCTTATATATCTCGCTCTGCAGGATACCGAACCTGCTCTCCGATACTTCCTCAAGCTTTGGCAGCTCGGCGTTGTCGAGCACCTTCGTGATATACTCCGTAAGCTCCGTGATACGCCTTTTTACATGTCGTTCCCTGATCCAAAAAGCCGTGAGCAGTCCGATCAGGCAGACCGCCAGCACCGCACAAACAATCCCCATAGCAATCCTTCCAAACAACCCGCAATCTCCGTAGTACAGCGGTTCAGTCCATCCTGTATCCGATGCCCCTGACCGTATCGATCACGGGCGCGTCACCGTCTTCCTCGAGCTTTTTGCGCAGTCTCCTCACATATACCGTCAGAGTGTTGTCATTTACAAAATCGCCCGATTCATCCCACATATCGTTCAGCAGCTGCCTGCGGGTCAGGAGCCTGCCCCTGTTGCGGACAAATGTGAGCAGCAGCCTGTATTCTGCCGAGGTGAGCATGATCTCCTCACCGTCACGCATCACCCTGCCGCTTAACGGATTGAGCTTATTGCGGCCGATCGTTACGATGTCCGTGCCGGCAGCTCCCGATGCAGTACCGCAGGCAGTTCCCTCAGCATTTACCGCAAGATCTCTCTCAGATGCCGGCAAAACAGCACCCGAAGCCGCACCGCCTGCCGGATTGCCGTCCGGATCGGCTCCGCTCCTTCGGAGCACCGCCTTGATCCTCGCCGTCAGCTCCCTGATCCTGAACGGTTTGGCGATGTAATCGTCGGCGCCCTGCTCGAGCGCCAGCACCGTATGTACCTCGTCATCACACGCAGTAAGGAACAGGATGGGTATCCTGCTCCTTTCGCGTATCGCTTTGCATATAGTATATCCGTCTCCGTCGGGCAGCATCACATCCAGCAGGCATACGTCAAAATCCATGCCCTCTGCGATCTTAGCCAGCGCGCCGGCCATATCCATAAAGGCTTCGACCTCAAATCCCTCCTGGGTCAGTGCGATCTTCAGGCCTTCGATTATTATCGGATCATCCTCAACCAGAAATACTCTCATCCCTGATCCTTTCCATTATGCTCGTTTTGTCCCTGCCGTAGCAGATCATCGTCATTACCGTGAGCAATGCGATCTCCAGTACGCAGACACCTATTATTATGACATAAGGGAAGCTGAATGTCATCCGTCCGATGATATGTTCCGCCATTTTGTGCAGGAACAGCACAAATACCGCACTGATGAGCGCCGACCACCCGAGCGATCCGGCAAAAAGCTTCGCGTTCTCCAGATGCAGCATTCCGGTCACCTGCGACTGTGTCATCCCGACAGACTTAAGGACCGCCAGCTCGCCTCTTCGCTCTATGCACCTGCCCATTACGGAATTATACAGGTTCAGCGTGCAGATCGCCATGATCAGCAGGATAAAGCACACCGAGACTATCCTGAGTATCTTCGCTATGACTCCCTTAAAGCTTGCCAGACCGAACATCAATGCTGCGCGCACGTAAAGCGGGTCTTCGGGGTCGCTGTTCGAATCCAGTACCTTCATCGCGTCGCAGTCGTCATCCGTTACATTGAACAGCAGCGCGGTGTAATAGAAATAATACTTATCGAGGTCCTCCTCTTCGGCAGCGAGCAGCTTAAGTGCCGAGGGCATCGTGGTTATCACCCAGAGTTCGCGGTCGTCGACCTTATAGAGGCTTGCGAGATCCTCTTCGCTTACATATCCGGCAAACACGGCCTCACCCGAAAACAGTTCGTTCGGCCCCTCGGGGTTATGGCTGTAACTGTCTATCTCTATGGTCTCGCCAACTTTGACATTTACCGGATTTTTCAGGCTGTAGATCGCGTAATCCGCTTCTGCGGCATCTCTGAACGCATATCTGTAATTGTCCGTGGTGATCGTTGTCTTGTCGAGCATGAGGACTGACGGAGCATCGGTATCCGAAACTATACTCATGTCGGCTCCGGCCTTCTTTGCGAGTTCAAGGTACTCCTCATCCGTCAGGATGAGCATCCAGAGCGAGCAGTCCATCTCATCTCCGTAAAGGTAACTTGCCTCTTCGTCCGAAACACCGTCGGGCCTGTATTTTGAAACGATCTCCTTTACACCTTTGATATATTCATCCGAAAGGTATTTTTTCCTGACGGATATGGCACCTAAAACCCTGCTCTCCTTCGCTTCCGTCACGTCATCCGATCCGAGCAGGTACTCCTTCATATAGCTGTATTTTTCCGCGTCGGATGTTGTGATCGCATACTCGTAGCCCTCATAGTCCTTACCGAGCGTGTATGTGCTGTCGGAGGACTTCAGATCGATAATATCGTTGATCGTTCTGACGCCGAAGCTCACGATCAGGGTCAACGAAACAAATATCACCATGCTGCGGATGATGCCGCGGCTTAAGAATCTGCTGCGCTTGACCGATGCATCCGAGAGCAGGCTTAAACATTTGCCTTTCTTCAGCATCCTTGCCGAGATCGCGCCCATCAGCCTGTTGTGCCTGAACTTTTTCCCGACCGTGCTCTCGTTGCCTCTGATGCTGCTGATCGCGCCGGTCTTTCCGATCCTTCTCGCAGGGATCAGCGCCGATATCCATACAGCCGCGATCGAGAACAGGACGATCATCAGTATGTTCAGAGGATTCACGATGATCCTGAAGCCTATCGCTCCTATCCCCTTCATTAACGTGCCGTATGAGGCCAGCTGCATCAGTTCCTTAACATGAGGAACGAGCAGCGTCATGCCTCCCCATACCAGGCCGAGACCGGCGAGGATCCCGAGCGGCAGCGCAAAGGCGAGCAGCGAGAATACTTCATAATACACGCTCCAGCGCTTCTGCGAGCCCGTGGCTCCGACCGATGAAAGCAGTCCGAGATACCCGGCCCTCTCCCTGTAGGAGATGTTGAACACATTGTAGATGAGCACTGCGGAAGCGGCCACGATCAGTACCATGAAAAATACCTGAAAGAAAACCGCGATATTGTTAAACGATGCATGGCTTCCCTTGCCCGCAAATGTCAGGAGATAGTCGTTGACCTTCCATTCTCCCCGGTTACCGAGGATCCTGTACAGAGAGGTATCGATCGTTTCTCCGTGGTGACCAAGAAAAGTCATTCCTACGATATTTACGATCTCTCCGTCTGCGATCGCATTCGTTCCCCTGCCGAGCGCCGTGTAACCGGCCTCTCCGCCCATCTCATAAAAGGGCGGCTCCATGATGCCCACAACGGTATAGGTACACTTATAGCCCGTGTATTCATGGATCTCTTCCATCTGTCCGTCATTCCCGTAATAAGGGAAATGCGCGGGCGCCTTCTTTGTATCGCCATGCGCAACCGTAAACATATTCTGGAACGGGAACATCAAATCGCCCGTGCCCTTTTCTCCGAATGCATGGATATAACGCTCAAAAAACTCGGCTTCGATCGTATCCCCGATCTTTATGCTGCTGCCGTCATCGATCGCCCTTTTGCTGATCAGCAGCTCACCGGCATTTTCGGGATATCTGCCTTCGAGTACATTGATATTCATCCATTTGAATATGTCGCCCGAATACTCCTTGATCTCAAGGAACGGCGTATCATCCGGCTTGCCGCTCTTTTCAAAAAGAGTGTATCCGCGGTCTCTCGAGACCTCGAGTCTTTCTACGCTCTTTAAACCGGCTATCTGTTCGGCTGTGCCCCGGTCAACGTCAAATGCCTGAAAATGCCAGCTGCCCTTCTCCTGCGAGATAATGTCGGTGAGGTATGTCATAAAGGTATCCTTGCCGACAAAAACCGCAGTCATCATCATGACCATCAGCATGATCCCCAGGAATGTGATGACCGTGCGCTTGCGGTTCTTTTTCATATATGCCTGTGTTACTTTAAACACTATCTTCTTGTTGTTCATATCTTTCGCACCGCCTCATTCCTTACGATCTTTCCGTCTACGATCCCTATCACCCTGTCCGCCTGCATGGCCAGCCCCTCATCATGCGTGATCAGGATCAGTGTCTGCATCTGCTGTCTGTTGGAGTCCTTCAGCAGCTGGATTATCTGCTCTCCCATCTTTCTGTCGAGATTGCCCGTAGGCTCATCGGCGAGCAGTATAGCGGGGTGGTTGTACAGCGCGCGTCCGATCGATACTCTCTGCTGCTGGCCGCCCGAGAGCTGGTTCGGCAGGTTCATCCTGCGGTCGGTCAGTCCGAGATACTCGATAACGCTGTCGAGTCTTTCCTCATCCGTTTCCCTGCCGTCGAGCAGATGAGGCAGCGCGATGTTCTCGGCCACATTGAGCACGGGTACCAGATTGTAGAACTGATACACGAGACCTATATGTCTCCTCCTGAATATCGCGAGCTTGTCCTCGCTCAGGCTGTGCAGATCGGTGCCGTCGATAAATACCTTTCCCGATGTGGGCTTGTCCACGCCGCCCAGGATATGGAGCAGCGTCGATTTGCCGCTGCCCGAAGGGCCGATGATCGAAACGAACTCGCCCTTCTCCACACTGAAGCTCACATCATCGAGAGCCTTGACCAGAGTGTCCCCCGAACCGTATGTCTTGGTCAGTCCCTCTACTCTTAATATCTCCATTTCTACTCCCTCCTGTAATTGACCGTTTCCGATCATTATTAATTCATGTTTTAACTTTTATTTATACTCCTGCGATCATCTTTTTCACGATAAAAGCAGGAAAGCGCCGGGGATCTCTCCCTGACGCCTTCATTTTAACACTCTATTCTTACAACCAGATGACTCGTAAGTGACAATTCAGTCACTTTTCTCTTTTTCTGTCATATAGTCCTGCAGGACGGTCCCTGCCATGTTTTAGTCTCAGATCTCCTCGATATGATATACATACTCGAGAGTCCTCAGTGCCTCTATTATCTCCGCATGTGTCTTGTATTTTTTGAGCTCCGCGCTCGAGATAGATATCGCAACGGAATAAACCGAAAGCCCCGAACCCGAGTAAGCCGGGTTCAGTTCGATATCGTCGATCGTCAGTCCGAGCTTTCTGATCGTAGTTACGAAATCCTGCAGGAAAGTACTGTTTTTCAGTTCCAGGTGGATCTCAAAGTGGTTCGATCTGTTCTTCAGATACTTTTCCATCGAAGGGAACCAGTAGAGCTCTATGAACAATGTGGCAAACGCCACCAGCGCTATCGTGTAATACCCGGCACCGATCAGGAGTCCTACCAGGCTCCAGGTCCACAGACCTACCGAAGTTGTGAGTCCCTTTATCTGGTTTCTCGACGAGAAAAGGATCGAGTTGATACTGATGACAGATATCGCGATAACCGCAGCTCCCGAAACGATAAATATATGTGAAGGATTCTGCCGCGCGATGTACTGGTCTATGATCATGACCAGCGTGCCTGCCAGGGAGATCAGCATGAACGTCCTCAGTCCCGCAGAGTGACGCTTCGATGAGCGCTCCCATCCGACAATGGCGGAGAGCACCAGGCTCAGCGCGATACGGAAAAGCACCGCTGCGGTACCTACTCCCACAGACCATTCACCCAACAGTTTTGCCAACGGATCCCATGCATTCATAAAATTAAATCTCCTTTTAACAATTTATAAAACCGCATAAACAGTGGATTCTACACTTATCTCCTGCGCGTCCTTTTCCTGAATCTCGGCTGCATCATATCCTCGTAATAACTCTGCGCAGCCTCGGTAAACGCCTCTTCGTTCATATTGATTTCGTGCTCCGGTATCTCCTCCTGGATCTTGCCTATACGTTCGATCAGCAGGTCGAGACTGCTCTTTTTCTCTCCGGTCGGAGTCTTCTCATCGACCTGAACGACATCCTCGAGTTTGTTAGAGCATGCGCCCGACCTGTACAGCGACATATTCGCCAGCGCGGGGCCAATGAACTCGTACAGAACACTGGCCGAGAGAATTATGGCGGATAGAGCCTCGCCCTCGCTGCCTCCGATCGTACGCGCTCCGAGCGCCACGAGACCGATCGCCACGCTCGACTGCGGCACAAACGCAAATCCGAGGAAATTCCTCGTTTTCTTTTCTTTGCCGGTCAGGAAACAGCCTATCCATGCGCCAGCGTATTTACCGACAGTCCTGATCACCAGATACAGTATACCGATCACGATGAGCGGAGTCGAACCGATGCTGCCCGATGACGAGAACAGTGCCGCGAGATCGAATGCCACGCCGCTTCGTACGAAGAAAAGCAGCAGCAGAGGCGGCGAGAAATAGTTCAGCTGCATGAACAGCTTTTCATCACCCGTCATATTGTAGTAGATCGTCGCCATCGACATGCAGCCGAGCAGCGGCGAGATATCCAGCAGCGTGCATATGCCGCAGAACGAGAACAGGATCGCTATAGCCACGATCAGACGGTTATCGTTCGAGCGGTCACCGATCGCAAATTTCATGATCAGTCCGAACAGCGCGCCCAGAGCCAGTACACCGAGGTTTTTCCCGAGAGACGCCGCGACACCCGCTATGGAGAATGTACCGCCCGTATAGACAACGGCCGCGATATTGATCGCCGTGGAATATGCCATCAGTCCGACTATATTGTCCAGTGCGCAGACCTGCAGCAGCGTATCGACGAAATCGCCCTTCGCGCCTGTCTGGTGTATCGTCATCAGCGTGGACGTCGGCGCCGTGGTAGCTGCCAGAGCCGCCAGAACGAGCGAGAACGCCATATCGAGTCCCAGTACCCAGAACGCCAGTATAAATACGAGCAGGGACGCCGCAAATGCCTCACAGAGGGTTATCACGACAACCTTTACTCCGTTTTTCTTTAATGTGCTGAACTTAAAGAACTCACCCGTGGAAAAAGCTATAAAAGCAAGAGCGATGTCGGGCAGGAAATCCATACCGCCGACAACATTCGACGGTATGAGGTTAAAGCAGAAAGGTCCGATAAGGATACCCGCGACCAGGTATGCCGTAACATCGGGAAGACGCATCTTCTTGGTGATGCGCGTCATAAGAAAGCCCGAGATCAGCATTATGGCGATCGCTATGATCGCCTGTGCCGACGGAGCCGTATCTTTCAGATATTCAGCCAGATTTGTATTCAAACGCACCACCCCACAGTAACTGTTTTACCCCGTTCGATCGTTCGACAAACTCACATATTGTTGAGCTTAAGATCGTTTTCTTTGATCCTGCCGAGCTTGCGCAGGATAATACCGAATACCCACGAAAGGATCGCAGGCAATACAAAACAGATAAGAATCATGCCGATCCAGTCCATCGCCGTGATCGCGGCCTTGCTGCCCTCGGCGACATCCTTTACCCAGCCGGAATATACGCCGATCTGTCCGACGAGTCCGCAGGTACCCATACCCGACGCGATGGCCGCTCCGTTCATCTTCATCTTAAATACGCATGTGGCCAGAGGTCCCGTGATCGCGCCCGCCAATGTCGGAGGCACCCATATCCAGGGATTCTTAACTATATTGCCCATCTGCAGCATGCTGGTCCCCAGTCCCTGGGACACCAGACCCGCAACCTTATTCTCTCTGTAGCTCATGACCGCGAAACCGATCATCTGCGCGCAGCACCCCGCAACGGCCGCTCCGCCTGCCAGACCCGTCAGTCCGAAAGCATGGCATATGGCCGCCGAGCTGATGGGAAGCGTCAGCACCATGCCGACCACTACCGAAACTATGATGCCCATAAGCATAGGTCTCAGTTCGGTCGCCCACATGATGAGCTCTCCTATGTAGCTGGCCGCGCTGCCTATCGAAGGCGCCGCAAGCTTCGATAATCCGACGCCCACGCCTATCGTCACGAGGGGCGTGACCAGTATGTCAACCTTGGTCTCCTTTGAGACTGCCTTGCCTATCTCCGATGCAATGATCGCGATAAAAAATACCGCCAGCGGTCCGCCGGCTCCGCCCAAGTCATTTGCCGCGCTGCCCACCGCTATCATCGAGAACAGCACGAGCGGCGGCGCCTGCAGCGCGTATGCGATCGATGCAGCCATCGCGGGTCCCGCAACGCCCTTTGCGTAGTTGCCGATAGTAACAAGTATCTCGACTCCCAGCTGCTGTCCGAGCGTGGATATTATCGTACCGATCAGCAGCGACGCGAACAGTCCGCTCGCCATCGCTCCCATCGCGTCGACAAAATAACGCTTTGCCGAGAATATGATATTCTTGCGCTTCAGGAAAGCCTTGAAACCTTTTTCCTTAACCTCTGCCGACTTGGTCTCCTCAGACGCAGCAGTCACTGCGGCGGGTGTATCTTCACTCATGTCATAAGCTCCTGTCATGTTATTATAAGAGGTATTATACCATATACTCTACGAATTGCGAGTTTTTTATCAAAACGTGTTCGACGCAGCGAGGTTACTATTCACAGACTGTCCCAAAACACTCGTAAACCGTCCGCAGATTATTGACAACGAAAGTGCAAGAAATGACTTGTTTCGGCCGCCGGGAACGATAAAAATATATACATCGGCAGACTTTTCACGGCAAAAGGATGCCGCGCACAAGAACAGGGGGGAATCATTTTATGAAACGTATTATTGCTGTTATTCTGACCGCAGCGCTGATGCTTACGACAGCCGGCTGCAGCGGCAAGACCGCCGGAAATACCGGTGATGCGGGTCAGGCATCTTCCGCGGGGACTGCAGGCACTTCCGCGCCTACCGCAGAACCTACCAAGGCACCCACGCCCACACCCGAACCGACTCCTACGCCCGAGCCTACGCCCACTCCGGAGCCCACTCCTACTCCGTGGCCCGAGGACGCGGCAATGATCAGCCTCGAGATACCCGAGAAATACACCACCTACGTTAGCAAAAACGCAGGCACGGTCGAGGAGATCAGCTACATGGCAAAGGACTGGCTCGGAGACGGTCCCGAGGTCGAGAAAAAGGCATTTGTCTATCTGCCCGCAGATTACGATGAGTCAAAGAAATACAACGTCCTCTATCTCTGCCACGGCATCGGCGGCACAGAGCGCGAATGGGGTCTGCACAAAGAAGAGTCGATCGTCAAAAAGATCATGGACAATCTCTGCAGATACGGTGATATCGAGCCTTTCATCGTTGTAACGCCCAACGGCAAGGCAAAGGCGCTCTCGAACACCGAGGGCAACGATCAGTTCTACCGCTTCGGCTATGAGCTCAGAAACGACCTGATCCCCTACATCGAGAGCCGGTATTCGACCTATGCCGACTATGATGAAAACGGCTACGACATGACCGCATCCCGCACTCACCGCGCTATGGCGGGTCTTTCGATGGGAGGCATGCAGACGATAAATATCGGCATGTGCGAATGCCTCGACCTGTTCAGCTGGTTCGGCGCATTCTCCGCAGCTCCCACATCCTATGCGGCTGCGAAGGTAGCTTCGACCGTAGCGGCCTCGGAGTATAAACCCGATTTCTTTTACAATATCTGCGGAACCGAGGACAATATCGCCTACTGGGCAGCCTCAGCCGCAGCCAAGAACCTCCCCGACATCAGTGATATCTTTGTCGACGGCGAGAATTTCATGTGGCAGGAACGCAGCGGCGGACATGATTTCAATATCTGGTATCTGGGCTTCTACAATTTCGCCCAGATCGCGTTCGGCGACGACTGGATCATGAATCCCGCAAACAGCGAATGAAAAAGGAAGGAGAAGGGCTTTCGCTCTTCTCTTTTTTGCCTGTCTATTACTGGTGACAGTCACCCTGTTTCATATATCATAAATATAGCCGGAGGGACAGATCCATGTGATGACCAATTTACTCCGGCTATGTGTTATCTCACTTATAATGAAATTCGCTCCTACCATTAATTTACGAAATAGTTCCGGTAGGAGAACAGCTGATTGTTGCCGATAAGGATCTGCTACCCGACGAAGATTTGAATGTGCATATTGCAGTTGCAGAACTACCACTGATATCAGCTCTGCCACTAACATACGACCATGAGCCGTCTGAAATACCATATCCGCAACTAGCCGAAAGCGCCCTTGAAGTGTGGCCGTCATATGAGAAAGTTGCAGTCACCCTTGTTGTAAATAACAACTTACCACTTGCATTATAATAATTCGCATATTTAGATGCACTTTTATTACTTACAGAATTTCTGGCAAACAATCCGAATACTCTAGTCTCATCAATTATAATCGTGGTAATGCAATAGCTTCCATCCTCGAATTCGATTCTCTCCTTCGACTTAGCATCACTGCATGTCACTTTGCCCCCAATACAAAAAAACAACGTCAGGATCACACAAAACACTACAAATCTTTTCTTAATAAACATTTTTCTTCCTCCTCTAAAAACTATATTCATTAATTGTTTACACAAATAATGTCATATTATTATAGCGATTACTCAATAGATGTAGCCTCACTGTAATCTACATCTGTTATTTCAGGTAAAGTACTTATAAACTCGTCATCTTCACCTTCAACTACTATAATGGTTTCCACGTATCCTACTTCGTTCTCGCGAACATAATTGACGTACCACTTAAATCCAATAAAAAGCGATCCAGCAACTAAAAAAACAGTGGTCAGCAGTATCACTAATCTATCTCTCTTTGCTCTATGATATTCGTCTATGGCAACAGAATATTGGAGTTCTTCTGCCGTTTCTGATATTGTACCAATCTCATCTTCTAACCACTGAACGGTAACATTTTCAGGAAGTACTTTACTCTCAATTTCATTGCGAAGGCCATTAACTAACATCTCTTTGGTTCTCTTTGAGCCCACAAGCTTTCTTTTTATCTTCCGGCAGTACCTCTCTATGCTTTTTAACCTCATCTAGCCTTCCCCTCCCCCTTGACTATTGTTTCAAATACTTTTGATAATTCCTCATATTCAGACAGTGTGCTTTTGAGGTAATTCCGCCCACTGTCCGTAATAGCATAGTAACTTCGAGCACGACCTTCGACTATTTCGCTCGATGTCTCTATAACAAATCCTTGTTCCTGCAATCTATATATAACGGGATATAGAACCGAAATAGTTAATCTGCCACCACTACGCTCATCCATTGTATTAGCGATTTCATAACCATACATCTCCCTTTCCTGTAGCAGTGAAAGCACCACAAGAGGGCTAGTAGCTCTTTTATAATATGCAGAAAAGGAATGACCAGTATCCTTTTTTTCTTGATGCACCTCTTTTTTTCGCATTACCAAGACCTCTAAAATATGAATGTTTATGCTGTTATCATTCTCTTAATGCCTTTTTTATATATTTTAACATGATATTTAATATTTTCAATAGTATGCATTGACATATATATAGCGCGTGATATACTGTTGTATGCAGACATCTAATCTGGCGCCTATTATTCGTATCTGCAAAACCATTCTGTAAAGCAAAATAAAGAAAGGAATTTGTCAAATGAAAAGAAAATTTATATTGTTTTTCATTGTTGCTGCCTTTGTTTTTGTATTTTCCAAGCCAATGGCTGCGCAAGCCGAACCTGCTATCGGTGCTTTGAAACACAAATCATATGCGGATTATAAATTTTATTTTTTAAGTAGTGTCACTGTAGATTATAATTGGGACTACTATTATTCACAAAAAATAATATTCAGCTCAGGTAATCCCACTTGTGAAGGCTTTGCAATCTCTGCAACAACTTATTGCTATAGTGCTACACCCGAGTATCATAAATATAAGACAGTTGTCAGCAGAGGAATATCAATCGGTGGCAGTGCCGGAGGTGCTGCAGGTGGTAGCGCAGGAGGAGCTCTCTCTTGGGTAACCGATGAGTTCCAGTGTACGTTAGATTATTTGGGCAGCGGGTCTATTTTATGATTTGTGTCATATAATATTCTCATCCGGGCACGTGAACTGCCCGGATGAGTTTCGAAGGAGTCCATATGGTTGAATTACTAAATTTCGAAAAAAAATACGGAAAGCGGCTTATCCTCAAGAGCGATGAAATATGTTTTGAAAAAGGGCGAATTTCCTTTTTAATGGCCCCCAATGGGGCAGGGAAAACGACTCTGCTAAAGTGCATTACTGCTTTGGAGAGGTATGATGGTGAGATAAGGATCTCCGGAGAAAAAAACACAGATCATCTTAGAGAATGTCTTGTTATCTGGGATGATTGCCCCTTCTTCAATGACCTGTCTGGGCTAAAGAATCTGCTGATACTCTCCGAAGACAAAATGAATAAAAGCCGGATAAAGCAGCTCGCTCTCAAATCGTTTAATGAAGAACTGCTTAACCGGCGAGTAAAAACCTACTCGTATGGGCAAAGAAAAAAGCTGGCCTTGGTATTGGCTGAAATACTAAACCCATCGCTCCTGATCATGGATGAGATTTCCAACGGCCTTGATCTTGATTCAATGTTCGATCTTCAAGACAGACTCAGGGAGCTGTCTGCTGCTGATAGGACCATAATACTTACAGGTCACCAGCTGGGGTTTTACGAAAAAATCTATGACGACCTCTATCTCATCAAGGATTGCAAACTTGTAAAAGCCGATCCGTCAAAAGAAAAGTCGCTCGAGGAGGTATACTGTGAAGAAATCCATCATGACCGAGCTTAAAACCTGGCTGTATTCAGGCAGAATACTGCTAGTTCTTGCTTCGGTCATATTTGTTTTTGCCTTTGGGGTTTATGCCTCATACAGAACATTTATGATTACAAATCGTTCTCTTTTGTTAGTGGAAAGCACTGCTGCCGAGATGGGAATGCATGACAAGTTTATAGAAAACTTCACAGAAAACGGTGCGAAATGGGAGCCGAACGGTGATCGTCTGATTCAGGAACTGAAAAGCGCCGAATCACATCTTCATGCCATTAATCCGAAACATGCGCTGTCATATTGCATGGAAATGGGCTATTTCTTTTTTCCGCTTCTGTTGACTGTTATAGGCGCACTTGTCGTCAAAAGCGATATGAGTCACGGCATTATGCGTTCAAGGATTTCCAGGGAAGGACGAATTAATTATCTGTGGAGTAAGCAGACCGTGCTTTGGGGCATGTGTATGGGCTGCGTTATTCTCGGAGTATTGGCTGATTATTGCATTACATTTTTGCTCTATAAATATATATCCAACCAGAAAACATTCAGTATGTTTGATATGACCGGGAACAGTTATGCAAACCTTGGCAATCGCTTCACTCAGATTGTATTTTTTGCTTTTTATATACTGCTGTTTTTGGAATTGGGCTTCTGCCTGGCCTTGATCACAAAGTCGATCCTGATTCCTACAGGCATGGCTTTGGTCGCATTTTATGTCATGCCGGTGTACAGATACACTCCGCAAAATGCCATAGCGAATATCATCACTAAAATGTGCGATTTTCAAGGCATCGTGCATTATTCCTGTACAGATATCAGCCAGTCAGCTGTCATTTGGATCATTACATTGCTGCTGATCATACCGTTTAGTATAGCAATGATCATTTATCGTTTTCGCAGCGCCTACCGATAGGGGACAAGATGCTTACTTCATTCAAAACAGATTTAAAAACATGGCTTCACACAGGAATGATCTTTTTCACGATGCTATTCATCTGTGGATCTTTTGTTGTGTTCGCTTCTCTTAGCATATCCTCTCTAAAAACGGAGCGTCTCAGCTTTGAGCACTCGAAAGAGCTTATATCTGACAAAGAAAGATTTGAGCAAATACTGCAGGAACCGTTGTACAGTGACGGAGACGTGAACTCACTCCTTTGGAGAAAACTTAGGATTGAAGAAATAATCAATTCACTGGCTCCGAACAACGCTTTTTCATTATGTGTCGAATATGGGTTTTATATTCTGCCGCTTATTATGACCGTTATCGGGGCTATGACTGTTTTTCTAGACATGTCCTCACATGTTATGCGTATAAGAATAGCAAGAGAGGGCAAATGGCACTATTTTATTTCAAAACAGGCCATGATGCTTACATTGGCTGTAGCTCTTACATTCGTATCTATCATACTTTATATGGTCATGTCACATATATTTTTTGATAAGGCAACCGCTATTGCCGCATCAGAGTATATCAATATCTCCGATGCACTGCATGCTGACCCGGGCGAAGTCATTTTACAGGCGCTCTTTCTCATCGTATGCTTGGTGATCTTTTTGGAAATAGGCTTCAGCCTCAGTTATATATCAAAAACGCCGGTTGTCCCTGTAGTTTTTACCGGATTACTTTGGTTTTTTAACATAATCCCGACAGCCTATGAGCCCAAGAACGCAATCTACAATATTGCAACGCGCTTATCAGACTTTTACGGACCGGTTCCCAATGAAATAACAGCAAATATCTCCTTGGGTTCTGCAGTTCTCATAGTTTCTGTCATGTTTATTATACCTATTATCACAACAGTTTTTTTCTGGCAGAAAAAAAGTGCGTACAAATAAAGGAAGAGAAGGGCTTTCGCTCTTCTCTTTTTTGCCTCTCAATATGTCGTCCACCGTGGTACCCAGCAGAAAGCTGAGCGCGTAGAGGTTATCTACGGTCGGGAGACTCTCGCCGCGCTGCCATTTGTAGACAGCCTGCTCGGACTCAAAGCCCATGAAACGTGCTATGTCCTCGACCCTCAGGTGGTTTGCTACCCTGAGTTCTTTGATACGCGCGCCGGTAGCCTGCGCGTCCAGTACCGGATAATCCATAATTATCGCCTCCTTGTGTAATCGTGGTTCCAAAGTCAAACGGGTCCTTTAAATTACAGCATCCTCTGCGTATACGCTTTCGACACCTCTGTCTCCGGGGGATGCAAGGCTGTATCATCATGTATTTTCTGTTGTTGTCGAACTGTTTATCCTGTTCCGAACAAGAAATGATTATATCAGATTATCGGTCCGTGTCAAGATTTACATAAGTACCGTCACAATGCTGTGCGCGGGCAGGGTAAATGTCTTGCTCTCAGCACCGTCGGTCAGGCAGAACCGGTTATCGCTGTCCGTGCGGTTGAGCAGCAGTACAGCAACGCTGCCGTCGGGATTCTCAAACGCGCCTGCCTCGACCGTGTCGGTAAATCTCGATGTTGCGAGGCGAACTGCGCCTTTCCTGATATAACGGCTGAAATGCCCGATGTAGTAGTAGCTGAGGCGCTTCTCAAAATCAGAGAAATCCTCCCTGCACATAACGGGCGCGGCACAGTAATTCTGCACATGATTGGGGCCGCCCTTGGAATCGAGCAGCAGGTTCCAGTCGATGATGCCGTTCGCTCCCGCATTCAGGTTTCCGAGCATGTCGTGCGCGTACATCTCTGCCTTTCCTACTTCACCGGAATCCGCAAAACGGCTGTATTCCACGCAGCCCTCGGTAAAGAACAGCTCCTTGTCGGGGAATGCGTCGTGTGTGATGCCGATCGCGTCAAAATGATCTCCGGTGTACCAGTGGAACGCAAAGCCTTTGATATATTTATCGGCATCCTTTACGCTCATGGAACCCTTTGCGCGGTCCCAGAGCATCTCTTTGTTGTGATCCCATACAAAGAGTCTGATATCCCCGAGTCCCGCCTCTTCGAGCTTCGGTCCGAGGAACGAAGCCGCAAAAATGCCTTCCTCTTCGGCATCGTAGATGCATGAATCCCATGTCTGTACGGCTGCGGGCTCATTCTGGATCGACATCCTCACGATATTTGCTCCGCGCTTTTTCATCTCCAGGACGAATTTTACGATATAATCCGCCCACTTGCCGTAATACTCTTTCTTAAGCCTTCCGCCGTGGTTCATATCGTCGTTGGTCTTCATGTACGCGGGCGGGCTCCAGGGAGTCGCGAAAAGCTCGATCTCTCCGTACTTTTCCGCTGCCTTGAGCAGGGGAAGGATGTATTTCTCGTCGATGGACAGGTCAAAATTATCCAGCGGATCGTCCTCGCCTTTGATGTAGATATAGTTTCCGAGCGCAAAATCACAGCTGTTGATATGTATGCGTCCGAGATTGTACGCGAGGCCCTCTTCGGAGAAATATGCCTTAACAAATTCCTCGCGTTTATCCTCGGGCAGCAGATTGTAGCTGTATCCGCTCGCCTGCGTAAATGCGCCGCCGAAGCCGCGGATCGTCTGGTATTTGCAGTCCCTGTACACGCGGACAGTCCTCATCGCGTTCTCGCCTTTTTCAAACTCAGGCATTTCCTGCCAGAATCTGTTGTTGTTGTAATCGGTGATAAATGCCTTCATTTCGTTACTCTCCTCTTCCTTTGTTTTCATCTGTTCCCGCGTCTGTACCAGTACAGCAGCAGCCAGCTCGCCGCTCCCGTAAGATACGGATACATGCCGCGTCCGTTCGCGTCAAAATACTCCGGGATGCCGGGATATATCCTTGCTTCCTCAAAATCCATGCTCTGGCCGATGAGCGCGTCGATCACCCTGTCGGCGGCATCGGCAAAGC
Organism: Lachnospiraceae bacterium; assembly: GCA_016288005.1. Lineage (GTDB taxonomy): Bacteria > Bacillota > Clostridia > Lachnospirales > Lachnospiraceae > RUG11977. The sequence goes on along the minus strand of JAEEXY010000015.1, from coordinate 23,949 downwards.
CCCTGATCAGCAGCGCATACGCGAACATTACGGCCATATGGCAGAATACCGCGCCGTTTTCCTTTGTCCCGTAAGCAAATCCGAACATTCGCCCAAGCTTGTGCGCATAGGCCTCCTCGTCGGAAAAGCGGGTATTGAGCCTGCAGCCTCCGATCTCCTCGCGGAAAAGGAAGCGTTCGGCGGCTTTAAGCATACCGGGAATATCCCCGTCGGGAGCTGTCCCGGACATTATCGTAAATACCGCGCCCGTGAGCATCAGCCTGCCGTCCTCAATACTCTCCGCAGCCTTGCACTCGTTGTCGTAATAGCCGTTAAACCAGGTATACTCGCCGCTCACGAGCTTCTCATGAGCTCTTATATGTTCCATGACCGAGTCCGCGATGCATCTGAGCTCTGCGGCCAACTCTGTTGAATCACGTTCAACCGTCTTCCCCGAAACCGTATGGCGCACACTGTCACAGTATTTATTAAGTATCTCACGTTTTTTCGCGGATGTTTCCTTTATCTTTGCGGCATCGCTGTCTCCGTTCGGATCGCGGCATATCTCATACAGCTTATCCGTAAGCTCCGAAAGCTCAGCCAGCAGCTTTACGCTGCCGCCCTTCTTTGCGATAAACTCCGCGAGCGTTTTAAGATTGCCCGCATAGGCCGCCGTAAAAGCGACACTCTCGCCCCTGTCCGGAGCCATATCGAGCGCATCGTTCCAGTCCGCGCCGCGCAGCAGCATATTTCCGTGATCGCCGGTCTCACAGGCGGTCGTTATGTGCATCATCAGGACATGCTCGAGGACGCTTCCGCAGTAGATACCGCCGTCCGCGCTGCGAAGGAGTGTCTTCGGAGCGCCGTCTGCCGCGTCGTAGATGCCGTCGTCCGCGTCGTCCGCAGCCTTTGCTCTCATGCACAGTCTGTCCTTAAAATATACCTGCTCGGTATCCATGACTCCGGTATCGCCCGAGAGCTCGATATAGAGCTGCATCGTGATCCAGGGCCATACTCCGTGGTCCATCCAGACTCTCGCGATACCGTTGCGGTCCGCTATGAACTCACCGGGTTTGCTGCCGATGATCGTGGCATTGGTTCCGTCCGCCCTGACTCCGGCGAAATTATTGATCAGCAGGTCCCTGACCGATCCCGGATCTCCGAGCATCAGTGCCAGGCAGTCCTGCCACAGGTCTCTCCATCCGCGTCCGCCCTTGCCGTAGTCGTGGTAAGGCAGGAACGAGCAGCCGAATATCCTTCGAAGCACCGGCTCCGCAGCGACCCAGAGTTTGTAATTACTCAGACCCGGGGCACCATGTCTGTGCCCCAGTCCCGCTCTTGCCTTTTCCAGCCAGAACTTTGCGTTTTCTTCGAGCGCAGTCTCTGCTTTTTCACCGCTCCCGAACCTGTTTATTATCTCTTCGGCACCGTTATAAGCGTCATCTGCCTCTCTGGCGCCGATAAAAATCATATATTCACAGCTCTTACCGGGCTCTAAGCTGCATTTTTCAAATATCAGACCGCCTGCTGCCTCAACTCCCTCAAAGTTTTCCCACGATGAAACACCGTTCAATGCCAGCGTACTGCCCTTTTCGCAGATCATACCGCGGGGATATTCATAGTCTCCGCCTTCTCCGATCACATGATCGACCGTAGGCAGGAATGCCGCGGGGGCCTCTCCGTTTCCGTCGCATCCGAGGACAAAATACTCGGTTGTGTTCTTCAGATGTCCTCTCTCGTCAAAGCTGAGCGTCGGCTTAAGCCTCACTCCGTATTCCTCCGTCGTGATGCGGTTCAGCAGGCTGGTCACGTGCCTGTGATCGCGCAGGTTCACCGCCGAGCGTCCGTACATGGGTATCACTGCCGCCGCTTCGAATACGGCCGCAGCCTCTCCGGTATTGGTGAGCCTTACGCGCATGATCTGCGCCTTTGTCGCGTCAGCGGGTATAAAGCTCAAAACCTCGGAGCGGAGCTTTTTTTCACCGTATGCGATATCGAGAATGCTCTCATGCCACAAAAGCCCCGCGCGTACCGTTATCGTTTCGGGGCCTGTTCCGTCCGCTTTCTGCCAAACGGAAGCTCCGAGCGCGGACCTTAACGCGCCGTCCTCAAACCTGAGCCAGAAATTCCTCTTGCTCTTATTGTTATGAAGGTCGAACGAGCTTGTCGGAGGCAGTATGAAGTGATTCTGATCGAGCATCAGATCTCCGCCGCCGTCGGGCGTTATGCTGCCCATCAGCCCCGCTTCATTGCACAGCGGAAAATACAGGTACGAGTTCGCGCCCGCGCCTTTAAGCTCAAATGTTCCTTTATCGTCAAGAAATGTATATCCCATGCCGTTCACCGTAAATCCCGTTATTATCAGTTTCCCGAAAGCCTGCAGGAGTCTCTGAGGACCAGCTCGGGCTTCAGCCTGATGCTCATGCCCTCGTCGAGTCCCTCGCGCCTGATCAGTCTGATGACCTCGGTCGCGCTCTTGCTGCCGAGCTCTACGACAGGTGAATGGATCGTGGTAAGACCCGGCCTGTAGTATTGCGCAAGGATCGTATCGTCAAAACCGATCACGCTCACCTGCTCGGGCACCTGTATGCCCATCTGCTTCATCGCGCGGATACAGCCCCACGCCATTTCATCGTTCGCGCAGAAGAAAGCGTCGGGCAGCTCACCGCCGCGTACGAGCAGCAGATACATCTCGCTGTACGCGATCGCTTCTTCGAAGTAACCGTTCAGGATGAATTTCTCCTCGACCGGGAAATTGTATCTCGCGAGTGTCCTCTTATATGCCTCGAAACGGGCCTTTTCATCGAAATTCGGTACTCCGTGGACATAGCCGATGCGCTTGTGTCCCATCTTGATGAGGTATTCGACTGCCTGCTCGGCGCCGCTCGCATTGTCTATGACAACGCTCGATACCTTTTCCGAGCAGTATTCGCGGTCGATGAACACGATAGGCATGTTGATGCGCTCAAGCCTCTCGATGTAATTGTCGCCGAAGCCGTCGTTCATTATGATCGCGCCTTCAACGCCCGAGCTTAAGATCATGCTGTATATCTCTTCGCTGGTATTCTCATTGCTTACATAAATGTTAAGCACATAGCCGTTCATCTTGCACTGCAGATGGACCGCCTGCACCAGCTGTCTGTAGAAATCTCCCTGTACGCTCGACAGGAAAAGTCCGACCGTATTCTTTTTACTGGTCTTCAGATACTTCGCATTGACGTTCGGAACGTACTTGAGCCTTTCAACGGTCTCAAGCACGCGCTTGGTCGTCTCTTCGCTGACGTTTCCGACATTGTTCAGTACATTAGATACCGTAGAGATCGCTACATGCGATTCGCGCGCAACATCCTTGATCGTAACCATATCGTTTTATTCCCTCACCCACGCACTTTTTTTGGTCCTGTTCACGTTGTAGATGCCCCAATGCTTCTCGGGCTCGTTTTCATCGTCTCCGCCCTTCCAGGGCTCGTCAAATGCTTCAAATACGAATACTCCGATGTCCTCGGCCTCCGCCCATTCCCAGAGAGATGTCAGGTACTGTACCTGAGTTTCTTCGTTGGCCTGTGTGCTGTCCATCGATTTTCCGTTGCTCATGGTCGCCCATCCGCACTCGGTGAAAATCACTTCCTTTTCGGGATAGCGCGCCTTGATCATCCTGTAGTCCTCCTGATTGGCGGCCAGCGCTTTGTCGGAGGATATACCGTTCCAGAGCGGGTAGCTGTGGATCGAGATGATATCGATCTTTTCTACCAGATCTTCCAGCTGCAGCCACTCCGATGTACCCTCGTTATAGGTAATCGGCTGTTTGCAGCCGGCCCTGAGAGCCGTCGCGAACTCGATCAGACGGTCCGCGGTCACGAGATCCGCGCCCCAGCCGGGACGGTTCTCATTGCCCACCGATACGCACATGATCTCATCGGGATACTCATTTGCCAGGGTTATCAGATTCCTGATCGCCCTGTCGTTCGCCGCCGCATTCTTCTGGAGTCTCGCGGCGTTCAGGCTTTCCTTGAGCCACGGGCAGCCTATATTGTTGAATTCTCTTTTCGGGTCTATGCCAAGCATCATGCGCAAAGGGAGCTTATTGTCCCTGATGACCCTTAAGGCCGTGCGCGCATGCGCGTTGGGCTCATACATCCTGATATATTTATAGCCGTCGGCAACGAGGATCCTCAGATCCTCCTCCACCTCGGCGTAACTCGGGCATATGCCGGTCCGCGGGCTCTGTCCCTCGCGGAATCCGGAATAGCATATACCCTTATCATTTTTCCAGTATTTCATACGATCCCTCTTATCTTATTCCAAAACAGCGTCGATCCTTACGATGCCGCCCGAACGGAGCAGCCCGGCGTTTTCACCCGAAAGTGTATCGCCTTCGATCCCGATCACCTGTCCGTGGGTTGTAAGCAGCTTCATCGATGTGATCCTTGCGGCATTGTCGCCGTAGGTCGCCCTGCGCGAAGCGTTGTGGTAAACGATCCTGCACTGTCCCATAAATGTCCATGACGCGGTACCGTCTTCCTTAAAGAAGCTGCCGCTTAGTGTGGGCGCGAACTTTATCTCAAGCCCGTTCCCGCCGACCGTAAACAGCCGCTCACCCGCGAACATGCGGATATACATGCTGATGACCTCGGTCGTCGAACCCGAGAGTCTCGCTACAAAGCCTCTGCCGTGAACCCTCTCGTCGGGGTTCGCGCTCGATGCTATGAATGATGAGTTTTCCAGGATGCTCCTGCCGTAAACGCCCGGATCCATGAAAGGAATGAACGCCGTCTTCATCGCATCGTAGAATTCATCGTAAAGCCCGTTTTTCTGCAGAGCGTACAGATACTTATACTCCATGTGCAGGAAAATGCTCTCTCTCTCGAGCCATCCGGGCGTAAATGCCCTGATCCTGCCGTATCCGAGCGAGAGATCCTCGATCGACTCGCTGGTCTTGAACATCTTAAGTTTCGTGTCGTAGAGGCCGCTGGCGAGCACATCCGCGTGTACTCCGGCAGCATCCGGCGAGAATCCGGTTTTGCTGCCGGCCTTCATCGCCAGGTATCTGGCAGGACCCTCGAGGAATCTCGGAACAAAACCTGCCCTGAAGCCCTTAACCTTCACATGTATCCTGCCCTCTTCCCTGTTGACATGTTCATCGTAAGAGGTGGGCTCAAACGTGAAATACGTAGGTATCTTATTTCCATAGAGCACTGCGGCTTTTTCGATGCCCGCGTCGAGCCTTGCGAGTACCGCAGCAAGGAATGCCTTAGCTTCTCCCGCGGCGATCGTCTTCATCGCGCCGCAAAGAGGCTTTGCGATGATGCTCCTGTACTCCTCACGCGCTGCTGCGCAGCGGTCCCAGTAGATAAAGTCCGCATTGCCTTCGTTTCCGTCCTCTTCTTCCTCCGCGGGGAGAGGCAGGGGATATTCACGCACCAGCTCCGCTATATCTTCGTAATACTTCACAACTTCCGCAGGAAGCTCCAGGTCGGCGTTTCCCACGTTTCCGGCGAGGAATCCGGCCAGTCTGCGCAGTTCAAATGTCTCGGGCATCGAGCTCGCGAACATTGCGGGGAGTCCGTTCATCGCGTCGTTCCAGCCGGGCTTTCCGCCCTCCATCTCCACGCCCATTCCGTAGGAATCGAGTGTCGAGAATTTGTTGAGGACCAGAGTGAACAGCTTTTCCGCAAAACCGATCTCCACGAAGCTGCCGTCCGCGTTCCTTTTCCAGTTTGTGGCACCGGGCACGAAGCCTTCCTCGGACGCCTTTTCGGGCGTTCTCTTCATCGACTCGTACTGGCAGACTTTTCCGTTATCGTATACATAGGTCTCGCTCCTCGGACGTACGACCATATCGCTGTCATAGAAGCGGTAACCCTTCGAACTCATGAGTTCATCTATCCTGTCGGGCCATACCGATGCAAAGCTCTCGATCAGATCCATCAGATAATCCCAGTGATCGCTCCAGTAACCCTCGAGCGCGCCTGCCTCGATATGCTCGTCGCACAGCGGGATCAGTTCCTCAGCCAGCTCCTTGGGATTGCGTCTGAGCTTTGCTCCGCATTTCTCTACGGCCTTGAAAATCTCGGCGGGCTTAAAATTGCCCTCCAGGATGCTTCCGCATACCGCGCTGTCGCATGCGTCCTGCAGCAGCGAGAGCGCCTTGCCCATCTTGCCCGTCTTAACGCTGAAGGTCGCAGGCCTGATCTCGAGCGGATTGTAGCCGTCCATCTGCATCAGGCTCACAAAATACCTGATATTGTAATCCTTAAGTCCGGGACAGAAAAATACGTCGTTTCTGCGGTTCTGACAGACATCCCTGAAATTGCCGTTGCCCTGCGAATAATAGCCGCCCTCGATCGTGAAAAAGTTGTAATCGCGCTCGGGATCGCCGTGCTTGCGGCTGTAGAGATAGAGCACCGAATCGCCCATCAGTACCGGATAACCGCCGCGCAGGAAATTGTCCAGATAGCACTGCTCGATGTATTTGTCAAAGGCAGCCGACGATGTTTCGGTCCTTACATCCGCGGTCAGCTCTTCCGCGAGCTCATTGGCCTCCTCGAGCTTTCTTCTCGAAAAGCCCTCGTCCAGGTACCAGAGCAGGCGCTCATTGACAGTCTGCGCGGAGGGCGCGAAGCCGAGGTATGAGGTCCATGCGACCGCGCCGTTTGCCCCGATCGTCGCCTTGATAGGCGTAAACGCGCAGGGTACCTTGTTTACGACCTCCCTGCAGAAGGGTATGCCGTCAAGCCCCTTTTCCTCAAAACCCGCGGGGACGCAAAGGGATGTATCCCATCCGAATATCTCGTCCGAGTCGCAGATGAACGGAGCCGTTTTGCCCTCGTATACGCACGCGTAGAAATATCCGTCCTTTATCTCGTCGACCTTCGCAGAGTCCTCCGTTGAGGCTCTCATCGCGAATATCGGCGCGTTTTTCTCTATGTTCCCGATCGCGGTCCAGCTCTTGAAGAGATTGCCCATCTCCTGGAACTGGCCGTTGCTGATGCCTCTCGGGATGATCTTTGCGGCTCCGTCGAGCACCTCAACGCTCCTGTCCGCTCCGCTCCTGTTCTCGAGCTTTACGCGTCTGACAAGCGCTCCGAGCGGCTCTTTGGGGAGTATAAAATAATCGACAGTGATCTTAAGACCGTATTCGGGCGAATCCTCTTCGATACGCAGGCTGTTCTTGCGCACGGTCATGGTCCTTTTCGCTTTTCCGACATAACGGAAAGGCTCGTACACGCCGTCTTCGGTGCGGATAAAGGTCCTGTAGCCCTTAAGCGCGGTATTCTCGTACTCGGTGCACGCGGGATTGAACTCGATTATCGCTTCAGCCTTGCTGTTGACGCCGAGGCTCGCGATCGCCTGTCCGCGGTTCGTGTAGAAAGCCCACATGGGGATTCCGTCTTCTCCGGTAAGTCCGGGCAGAAAACTCGAAAAAGGTGCTTTCCTGTCATAGTTTTCCAGTATAAAATCGCCTTCATTGATCCTGTAATCGTTCACTGTCTCTTCCTCTTCTTTACTGTGTTATGGCTGTTATCTCCGGGCTCTGGTAAACCCTGACATAATCAACTTCCATCGTCTGCGGCCAGATGTCTTCGTCCACGCCGCGCTGTCCGCCCCAGTCACCGCCTACCGCAATGTTTAAGAGCAGGTGGAAACGCTTGTCGAACGGCCACTCCTTCCAAGTCGGAGTGCTCTTATACTTCGTGGGCTCGTAGGTAAATGTCTTTTCGCCGTCGACCGTGAATATCATCTTGTCGGGCAGCCACTCAAGGCCGTATACATGAAAATCCTCGCTCGCGCCTTTAACCTTTGAAGTCGCCGTCTTCTGGGTTCCGATCGAATGATAGTAGCTTAAGGTGTGTATCGAATAATGCACCACATCCTGGTCGTAGCCGACATGCTCCATTATGTCGATCTCGCCGGAATTGGGCCATCCGCCGTAGTTCCAGTCGGTGGACAGCATCCATATCGCGGGCCAGGTGCCTTTGCCGTAGGGAAGCTTTGCCCTGATCTCAAATTTGCCGTAGAGCCAGTCGCCCTTTCCCTTTGATATGAGTCTGGTCGAGGTATACTCGGCGCCCTCTTTCTTTTCCTTGCGGGCCGTGATCGTGAGCAGTCCGTCCTTTACCTCGGCATTGTCACCGCGGGTGTAGTACTGGAGCTCATGATTTCCCCAGCCGCTGGCTCCGGTATCATAGTCCCATTTCGTATCGTCGGGCCTGCCCTCGTAGTCGAACTCATCCGACCATACGAGCTCGTAGGTCAGCGAATCGTAGTCGTACTCGTAGCCCTTCGCCTTTATCTGGTCCTCGGGAACCGTATCGATAGTCGAAGGATCCACATAGGCGTCGGAAACCTGACTGCCTACACGGTATTTTGACTTGTCTTCATTGCCCATATCTTTGTCTCCGTCCGGTTTTTTATCATCTGCGGGCTGCTGCCCGTCCGTCTGCTGCGTACCTGGCTCTACAGGCTTTTCAGCCCGTGCGCACGCGGCCGCAGACAGCAGCATCAGTGCCACCATCCCTAAGCAGATCAGTTTTTTCATTGTTTTCATCTTTACTCCTTTTACAGACATACAAAAAGATTATTCGCCCGTGATACCCGTGTTCTCGATTCCCTCGATGAACTTCTTCTGAACGAATGTGTAGAGCAGCAGCAGGGGCGCGATGGAAATGAACGTCGCGGCCATCTTGTATGCCTCATTCAGCTTGAACGCGCTTCCCGAGCTCGATACGACACTCTCGAATTCACTGTCGAAGAGCGAGAGCTTCGAAGGCAGGAGCTGCAGTCCGCTTCTGAGCAGCGTGCCTGTCACATATGTCTCGTTCCAGTTCCATACGAAAGCGAACAGGAAAACAACGAGCACGGTAGAGAAGCTCAGTCTCATGCCGATGTGCCAGAAAACCCTGAACGACCCTGCTCCGTCGATCATCGCCGCTTCATCGAGTGACTTCGGGATCAGGTTAAAGAAGTTCTGGAATATCAGGATGAGGATGGTCGAGTTGACTCCCTGTCCGAGCAGCGCCATCAGCACTTGGGGTATCGGTGTTCCGATCAGCGTGTATCCGATCTTTTCCTGCGCCGTAACGAACATCATGAGGCGGGGAACCATCAGTACCGAGGTGGGAACAACGAAGCAGAGCAGGATCATGACGAACCAGAATTTCTTGCCCGTGAAATTGAACCTCGAGAGCGCGAATCCGGTAAGCGCCGCGCAGAAGGTCTGCGCGATCGCCAGAACACCCGAGAACAGTATTGAGTTCTTCAGCGTCTCACTGAGTTTCAGGACTTTTACCGCTACTTTGAGGTTGTTCAGCGACAGGCTTCTCGGAACCCAGTCGACCATCGGATCGATGATGTCCTCCGAGGTCATGAAGGTCTTCGAGATTATCCTGAATATCGGCTCCAAGAAGACAAAGCTCACGCAGACCAGAATGAAATAGAATATGAATCTCATAGTCTTTTCACTGACCTTTTTCTTTGTCAAATGCATCTTCTTCATATACTTATCTCCATTCCTTATTGACTCGCTTCGCTCCTCAATAAGTATCGTCGAAATAAAAGTTTCTCAACTTTTATTTCTCCTCAATAGTGCTTAACCTTACTCTTGCGCTCCTTAAAGATCAGGAACGCCGCTCCCATAAGCAGGAGGACTATCAGCGTGTAAACCCATGCGTAGGTCGCCGCGAATCCCAGTCCGCCGCTCGTATTGCCCATGTAGGTAACGATGAGGGAATATACCGGGTTGATGTCGTACATACCGAGCTGCGCGATCGTAAATATCGTGATTACGAGCGCTATCGGCCTGATGATCGGCAGCGTTATCTTCCAGAGTATCTGCCAGCTGTTCGCGGAATCGATCTTTGCCGCTTCGTATAGCGAAGGGTTGATCTTCTGCAGTCCGTTGATAAAGAGGACTATCGGTATCCCGGTGAACCACAGGATAGTCGAAAGCTGCTCGAATATGTCGGTCATGAGCACCGCCGCTTTTCTCGAATAGCTCGCGATCATCTGGATGATAAAGATGTCCGAATAGCTCTGCCCTGCGAAAAGCTGCATGTCGCTGACCTTTGTATCAAGGAGCTTTGCCATAACGGGTCCCGACATGATGATAACGGGCAGGAAGTAGATCGTTCTGAAAAAGCCCTTGAGCTTCACGATATGCTCGAGAATATAGGCGATAATGAACGATACCACAACGATCACGAACGTGTACGGGATGACCATCTTCAGATAACCGCCGAGCGCGGGCACGAATTCGACATTCTTAAAGAACGCGGTGATGTAGTTCTCTATGCCCGCCCAGGTGATCTCGAAGCCGAGGATGGTCGAGTTTACGTTCGTAAAGCTGAGCGCTATCGTTGCTATAAACGGGAATGCGGTGAATACCGCAAATCCGATGATCCAGGGCAGCATGAACAGATAACCGCTCCTGTTCTGCCTCTGTTTCCATGTCTTCATCTTCTTCATGGAATAACTCCTTTTGCGAAGTAACTGTCAGTTCATTTGACTACGGATGCCGAAAGCGCTTCGGTTACGGTACCGAGGCAACTTACGGGCGAATCCGTGTAATTGATGATAACCTGTGCCTTTGCGCCGTTTTTCATATATGTGTTTACGATAACGCCGCTCTCAAGCACGTCACGGTCGATCCATTCGTATCCCTTTATCTGCGAGAGGATCGAATTGACGCCGTTATATACTTTCTTTGCGAGCTTTCTGTACTGCTCGTATTCTGTCGAATACATGTCCGATGAAACCGTATCGGCCAGCAGGTAAGAAGGCTCTTTTGTAAAGATGAACGAAGGTGAGATATTGTAATCGATCATCCTTAAGATATCCGAATCCGTATAGAACGAGAAATTCGAATAGGGTCCGTAGACCTCCATCGTTCCGTGCAGCACCATCTGAAGGAACGGTACGGAATCGGTCTCAAATACGTACTGCGAGGTTCCCACTGGAGCCTGCAGGTATCTGTCGGTGTATTCCCAGAGGTACTGGTTGGGATTTACGAGATTGATCTTCATGTTCTCGCCGGCCTTGGCTACCGCACCCCTTATCAGCTCCTCCGCATCGGTAAGAGAGCTTACCACGCCGTTTCTGTCGTAGGTCGAGGTCAGGATGTTCGAAGCGCCGGTGATCGTAAAGGATCCGCTGTAATCCGAAACCTTTCCGGAGAGCTTTTCGATCCACTCCGCCGTCTTTGACGGAAGCGCGTATCCGGTCTCGAATATCGGGCAGTTCGCGGGGTAGAGGACCGATTTGTCAGTCATCAGGTACCAGGTATTTACATGCTTTGCCGCGTTCGTGTAAAAGCTGATCATCTTTTTGTTGATCGTCACGAAATCGCGTGAATACGAGATATCGACGCCCTTAGCCGCGAAATCGGTGAACAGGTCCTCAAACTCGCCTTTTCTGCCGATCTTCGACGTAAATTTGTACGCATAGGGCTTGGCGAGCGTTTCCGCTTTTTTCTGCCAGCCTATAAGTCCCGAATTGACATTGGTGATGCCCTCTGCCGAAAGGTCCTCGAGGATGTCCCTCACGCCGTCGGTATCGGTCGTTACCACCTGCTCGGTCCCGACTACGCTCTTTTTAACGTCGGACATCAGGAAATCGACTCTCATCGGGATGTCGCCTTCATTTTCCGCCCTGACATTCAGTATGCCTTCATCGATCAGATGCTCTCTGTAGGCGAGTGCCATGCCGGTGTAGTCGGCGCGGTATCCGGTGCTCCCGTCTCCCGAAAGGAAACGGTAAGTCATCGATATATCAAAATTGCTGGGGTTCTCCATCAGGGTGAAGTAACCCGAACCTGCGTTGTTGTAGACCTGATAGTAGGTCATGTTGTACTCGAATCTCGGGTAAGCCCAGGTGTACTTGACCTTTTTGGTTTCCTCGGGGTTGACCACGATATCCATGTACTCTGCGCCCTTTTCCGCCCAGGCAACGAATGCTGCCTGACCGTTTCCGTGAGCTATGCCGTATACGGGCATCACGGGGTTTTTCACGGGAACCGAGTCCCAGAGCTCATTGTAATAATATGATTCGGTCGCGGGATCCGTACCGTATACATCACCGATGTAAGGGGTGAACGCCACGCTGTTGTCCTGGAAACGGATCAATGCTCCGCTGCCGTCGGGAACGAACACATAGCCGGGGATCTTGTATTTGGGCTGCGCGCTGCCGTATTTTCCGGTCTCGGGATCGTAAATCTCAGCCTCTCCTCCGCTCGCTCCGAGGAAGGGAGTAAGGATGATCGCGGTAACGGACTTTATGCCCTCTCCGCCGATCTCCGAGAAAGGAACGTCATAGCTGATCGAGTCCTCGCCGAAAGTTATGTAAACCGCCACGTTGAGGTCGATCGTATCGAAGTCCACGTCGAGACGCCATCTGTTGCCGCCCTCAAGCTTTGAAAGCGATGAGCTTGCGCCCTCCTCGGAAGCCGAGGAAACGAATTTGGTCGTCTCGAGCTCGCTGTACTCCACTGTTACAAGGGAGTTCGCGATGCCGATGTAGGTCGTGTTGAGGTTTTTCTCCTTAGGCTCGGATGCCGCTGCTTTCTCGGCGTCTGTCTTTGCCGCAGCGATGTTTGCCTTGAGCTCCTTTGAGAAAGGAACGTCGATGCCGGTCTTCCAGGTATATCCCGAACGCTTGTCGACCGCAGCTATGATGTCGCGGTCATCGCGGAAGAAATAGCTCATCGTGTCGGTCTCATACAGCAGCTCGTATGAGCCGGTATCTGCCAGGGTGTACTCTGCCTTTTCGGGAGCGGGTCTCGTGTCGCGGCCCGTATCGATATATGCGTAGCTGCCTGTGGCTCCCGCAAAGAGCGTGGTCAGGAGCACAAGTGCGGCGATGCGTCTTAAGGTACGTCCTGCGGCCTTCCTGCGGCCGTTTTTCTTATCAGATGACATTCAGCACCATCTCCCTTCCTACGGATACGATAAAGTTGAGCAGCTGCTCGAACATGATTGTTACGATAAGTGCGATGACCACGGCAACGAGCATGAAGAAGAATGTCATTATAAAGCTCTTGACCGTCTCACCGAAGGTGTAGTCATGCACGTTCATAAGTCCGCAGAACAGACATACAACGCTCCATATGATGCTCACGATGAGTATCAGGGTCAGGATGAAGCTCTCGTTATAGGTCATGCCGTAGCTTAAGATAACGATCGCGATCATGCCGATGATGACCGGAGCCGCCGCATACGCGGGAAGCATGTACACGGTCTTTAACGAGCCGTCACCGTCATTGATCGAGGTCACGAGCCAGTTGCATACGATAAAGAGTCCGATCAGCACGAAGAAACCTGCTATCGTTCCTCCGATGTCCATGTCTTCTACCGCGATGTACTGGTAAATAAAGCCCTTTTGCGTCTTGTAGATCATGTAGGTCACAAAGGCGATGAGGTAGATCACCGTCGCGCCGATAACCGTCGCGCGTCCGTGTCCTTCGCCGCGTGTCCTGGTGTGATACTGCACATTTCCTACGCGGATGTCATAGTATCTGTCGTTCGGATGGCGCGCCACCCTGAACATATAGAGCACATCTCCGAGTACCGGGATGTCTAAGAGTCTGTTTGCGGCAGCGGTCTTGAACGCTCCCACTCTGCCGCGCTTATCCACTTTTTTAACAACTATTGAAATGATGATCAGCGCGATGATCGCAAAGAATATGTAAGGCAGTATCTTCTGCACCGTTACGTTTCTTACTTCCCAGAAAGCCTCGGAGAAGAAATTCCTGTTCTCCGCCACCTCGAAGTGCTCAAGGCTCTCTTCGTAGCGCTGCGCATGGAAAAGCGCTTTTCCCACGCCGTTGTGAGCGAGCATCGACATCTGATTGAGTCTTAATACCTCGGTCCATGCGTCAAGGCTTTCCTCGTAGCGTCCTTCCTCGTAGAGGCCCATGGCGCTGTAGATCATGTTCGCGTAATCCGTGGGCTTGAACGACTGCAGGTAACCCTTGTCGCCGTCCACCGCCCAGATGTAGCCTTTGGAATCCACGGCTACCGAAGGAAGCGAGGCGAACAGGCCCGCGATATCGGTGTTTGTTACCGTCGAACCGAACTCAAATATGAATTCGCCGTTCTTTGAGTATATTTCGAAATATCCGCGCTGGCACGCGACATAGATGATGCCGTTCTTGTCAACTGTAACGTCCATCATGTCGTTCCATCCGATGATGCCGTCCTTGAACATGTTTCCGCCGGAGGTGTTGTGCTTCTGCAGTGAAGTCTCCTCGGTGTTCATGCTGGTCGAATAAACGATACCCTCGGGATCCACGAACACATTCGAGAATGTGGTCGGAACCGTGGCGGTCATGTTGCTGAGCTGCTCTCTGGTGAAAAGTATCTTCTGCAGCATCTGCGAGAAGGAAAGCATCGTCTTGTTTACCGCGAAGTATCCGAGGAACTCACCCGTGCGGGCCAGCTGGATGATGCCGTTGTAAACACCCTCGCTGACAATGTACATATTGCCGGCGTTGTCGACAGCCACTTTTAAGGGAGCGAAGTTCGTGTCCGCAAACGAGGGAGCATCGGGTCTTTCGAAGCTCTCGATGAGCTCGAGCGACCTGTTGTACTTGTGAACCGCTTTCGCGCCGTTGTCAGCAACATAGATCGTGCCATCAGCTGTTACAAAAACGCCCATCGGGGTCTTTAAGCCGCCGCCCTTTATCTCGCCCGTGATCTCGTCTTTGGAGATGTCATACTTCAGTATCCTCGAATTGCCCGGATCGCAGATGTACATCATATCCTCATTGTCCACGAAGATATCGGCGGGCTTCGACAGGCCGAGATCGGTCACCGTCTTATCCGGCAGATACGCATCCTGTGTACGCGGGAAGCTGAACGAACCCGATTTCTTCTCAAGCGTATAGGTATAGCTGGTCGTTGCCTGCGCCGACGCGGCCCTTAACGGGAAAGCCGCGAGCAGCAGGGCTATCAAAGCCATACATACCGGAAATTTAAGTCTTCTCATGTTGACACTCCTAATACTTATTTGATGCCCGAATGGCTCATCGTGTTCATAACCTGTGACTGCATTACGATAAAGATGACAAGGTTGGGCAGGAAAAGTATAACGCTCGCCGCAGCCTGCATACCCGCGGCAGCTACCGTATTGTTCGTTGAGAGCGATGAAAGATAGAACGCCAGGGTCCTCATCGAATCATCTGTGATAAAGTTGTTCGATGCCTCGACCGCGCCCCATACCTGCTGGAAAGTGAGCACGATGCTGGTCGCGAGAGCGGGCTTCGTAAGAGGCACGATGACCTTTCTGATGACCGTCAGGTCGTTTGCTCCGTCCATTACCGCAGCCTCGATGAGCGCGTCGGGAATCTGGTCGGTGAACTGCTTTACCAGGAACAGTCCGACAGGCATCGCCGCCAGAGGCAGCACATGTGCCCACCAGGTATCGATCATTCCGGCTTTTACGATAACGAGGAATCTCGGAACCGCAACGGCCGTGGGAACGAACATCAGCGCGAGCTGGTTGATCTCAAACAGCACCTTCTTCGAGCGGAACTTCTTTTTCGAGAACACATACGCCGCAAGCACCGTGATGAACAGGTTGAGAAGGATCGTGATCAGCGTCACGATCGCGGAGTTTAAGATGTATCTCGACATCGGGATACCCGTCGTGCCGGAGAGCTCGAACAGATCCTTGAAGTTCTTGACCGTGGGATTCTTAACGAATATGGTCGGAGGGAATGCGAACAGCTCTCCCAAGGGCTTAAACGCCTGGTTTATAACGTAGATAACGGGGATGATCATAAATACCGCCAGCGGTATCAGTATCAGATAGAACTTGATCTGACTCGCCGAGAAGTATTTGGGGTTGATCTTGGCACCCATGAATTTCGATCTTCTGCGCCTTTTTTTCATGTCATTTTCCTTTTCCGGGCAGACCGCCCGCAGTTTGGTTTTTGGCAGTTGTCTTTGATCACTCGTCCTTCGAGCCGAAGAACTTGTGAGCCACGATATTGAACAGGTAAACAATTATCAGCAGCATTACCGAAACAGCTGCCGCGTAGCCCATCTCGTATCTGATAAAGCCGTAATCGTCGATGTGGTTCGTTATCAGCTGACCGGCGTATTCCGGTGTCGGGTTCGCGCCCGAGAGCGTTACTCCGATCCAGCCCATGTTGAAGGCGTTAACGATGGCCATTACCGCGCCGAAGAGCATCTGGGGCTTCATCGAAGGAATCGTGATGTAGATGATCTCCTGGAAGCGGTTCTTCATACCGTCCACATACGCCGCTTCGTATAGCTCCTCGTTGATGTTCAGGATACCCGATATCATCGCGAGGAATCCGATACCCATCGCCGACCAGAGCGAGATCAGTATCATGATCTGCATGAAGTAGTCCTTTGTCAGCAGGAACTGTATCGGCGTATCGATGATGTTGAGCTCTAAGAGGATGTTGTTTACGATACCTCTCTGATCGCCCGAGAAGATACTCTTCCATACGACTCCGATGAATACCTGTCCTACCATTGAAGGCGTGTATATCGCCAGCGAGATGATTGTTCTCGGTATCGCCTGTATCTGTGAGAGCATCCAGGCCAGCAGGAAGGAAATCGCGTATCCGCCGGGTCCGACGATCAGCGCGTATAGGAAGGTGTTCGGAAGTACCTTCTTCATGAAGACCGTATCCTGCGTGAACAGGTAGATGTAGTTCATCAGGCCGGTAAACGTAGGCTTGTTGATAACATCGAAATAGGTGAAGCTGAGTCCTATCGCAATGGTTACCGGAACCAGTATGAACAGCGTAAAAAGCAGTGCGTACGGCAGCAGGAGCAGCGCCGCCTGCCGGCCTTCGCGCTTTTCGCGCACGTTTCTTTTATACCTGTCGTCCTTTGAAAAAAGCATGCTCATAGTAAACCTCTCGTTTGCAGTCTTAAGTAAGCATTCTGCTTACTGTCCGCGTGCATTCTTTATCTGTTCTTCGATCCAGTCAACATCGCGTATCACATAAGACTGCAGCAGTTTTCCGTTCTCGTCCATAAATCCGAGCTCCTGCATCTTCTTTTTGATCTCACGGTTGATCGGAATGGTCTGCTCGTCGATCGCTACCTGTGCCGAGGTTCCTTCGCTGATCATCTTGTTCCAGATGTCCGAAAGAGAACGCTCTACGAGGTACTGTCCCATCGATCTGGGAACATCGCGAAGCCATGCGATCGAATCCATGATAACGTCCTTGTCGGCCTGGTCGATAGGAGCTTCCCTTAAGGCCTCAACATTGGAGGAGAGCCAGAAGAATTCCTTTCCGTAGGTCGAACGGAGCGTAAACGTGTAGTTGATCTGTGTGTCTGTTCTTGTCCACCACTTAAGGAACTCCCACGCCTCGTCGGCATGCTTCGTATCCTTAAATACGATGCCGCCCGTACCGTTTGCGACATACCAGCGGCTGACGGAGCCGTCGGCCTGTTCGGTACCGGGATATGCTGCCAGGGCCCACTGTCCTTCGAGCTCGGGAGCGCCGTTCTTTAAGAGGATGTACTCATTCGAATCGATGATGCCGACAGGCAGGATCGAATATCTGAACGAGTTGAAGAACGAGTTGACCTGTTTGTCGAGCGAGTAAGCAAGGAAAAGATTTCCGAGCGCCTGTACGCCCGCAACCGCCTCGGGTCTGTCGATGGCGGTGGTCAGTCCGTCTTCCGTATACAGACTGCCGTTGTTCTGGTAGATGAGCGGCACTGTCTGATAGAACCATTTGTATCCGACTCCGGCGGAAATATTGTGGTAGAAATTCATGCCGTAGCGCTGCAGCTCGGGGAGCTGGTCAACGACTTCCTGCCAGGTATCGGGAGGATTAAGTCCGAGGTTCTTGTATATGTCCGTCCTGTAAACCAGTGAGTAGAAATTCAGCGTCTCGGGGAGCGCGTACACTCCCTCGTTGAATACGTAAGGCACGAACGCTCCGGGCACGAATCTGTCGGCCACCTTCCAGAAATCCTCAAACTGCGTCAGATCGTAGAGCGCGTCACGGCAGGCCAGGTCGAAGGGCATATGCGACGAAAGTCCGAGAGCTACATCGGGTGTCTCATCGGCCGCCGAAGAAAGCGTGAGCTTGTTGGCGTCCGGCATGATGCTGACTTTGACCTTGATGCCCGTATTCACTGTGAAGTCTGTATCGATCATCTTCTGGAGCAGATCGACATGCGTTACCGCTCTGTTTACCCATACGGTCACGGCTTCGTCGTCGTTTACGTCGGTGCTGTATTTGTTGTCGGTAAAGCTCAGGAGGAGCTTTTTTATGCCGTTGCCGAGCTTCGTCCCGAATCCTGCCGAGGCTTTCGGAAGCTCCGCCCCCTCAGCGCCCGCGTAGATCATGTCGAGAGTGAACTTGCAGTTAAGGATCTCGGAAGTGAAATTACTCATCGAAACGAGTACCGAATTGTCCCTGCCCGTAAGCTTCTGCGTATAGAGCGCTATCTCGTCGGGATATTTGCGCATCTGCCTGATGAATATCATGGCCTTGTCCATATCCGAGAGCAGCGCGCTGTTGATGCCGAATGTCGCGTTGTCCTGCGACAGATAGCGGATGTAGTCGATCAGTGTCGTGTAGGCATCCAGATAATCCGGGATCTCGGGGATGTACTTGGTCATGCGCCAGGTTCTGTATTTATCCTTGTCGGCGCCGATGATCCTGCCGATCTCGAGCGAGAACTGCGCTACATGTCCGGAGATGAGTCTCGCGTATCTCCACGCGCGGTACACATTCTCCTGCTCTTCCTTGAGGCAGAGCTCGTGCTTTCCCGCGCTCAGGTAGATGAGGTACGGATTGCCGTCCTTATCGGAGAGGGTCGCGTTCGTCCACGTGGTTCCGGTAGGGGCGAACGCGTAGCTTTTCAGCTCTGCGAAGGGGATCTCTCCGTCTATATATATGCTTTCAAAAGCGTCGTATTCTTCTTTTTCGTTGGTGTAATGGAAACTGAGCGCGTAGAGGCCCTCTTCCTTTACATCGAGCTCGTAGTAGAGCTCCGTTCCGGCTTCGGTGAATTTAACCGTGTTCAGTTTTTTATAGTGAACGTCGTACGGTAAGGCTGCCGGATCCGCCTCGGTCATGTAAATGGCCTGTGTGGAATTCTTTTTCGTATAGTCGATTGCGTTGACCGTGATCATTTCGGTGGGAC
Source organism: Lachnospiraceae bacterium (assembly GCA_016288005.1). Lineage (GTDB taxonomy): Bacteria > Bacillota > Clostridia > Lachnospirales > Lachnospiraceae > RUG11977. The sequence goes on along the minus strand of JAEEXY010000015.1, from coordinate 4,828 downwards.
GGGCCATTCCGGAGAATCCCGCGATATAGGTCCCGTATCCGACCGGCTCGTCAGCGGGACGAAGGGCTGTAAGTGTACCGAGTCCCAGTCCGTTCGCCGCGATATTGGTAAGCTCTATCTCGTTGTCGCCCGCGTTCAGCATGAACATCAGAGGCTCATCCGAGATATAGGTGCTGCTGTAGAGGTATCTTTCCCTGATCTCATCGTCTCTTACCTGCTTGGGAGCCATCTGGTCGCCGTAGCTGTCGGTAAGATAATCCTTTGTTTCATCGCTCCACATCTGGGGCAGCGCGATGATCTTCATCTCATGATAGGGAACGCTGCCGTTTATGCTCATGCTCACCGCAAAATCCGACATCGTGCTGCCCGTGGGCACATACATGAGCTTCATTGCGTAGAGGCCGGTCTCGGCTACATTTACATGATAGGTAACGCTCTCGTTGTAATCGATCGAAACAAATCCTTCGGGCGCGTTCGAAACGTTTTCAGCCGCAGACGCAGTTTTGGCAGGCGCGGATATCGCAGTTCCGCTGCCGTAGAGTGAGGCGGGGTCCGTGCCGAGACCGTCGATCCAGTCACAGTACATGGCATCCTCGCCGAGCGCGTTCGTAAGCAGGGCAATAGCGGACGCTACCTGGGTCTCGTCCGGCTTCTCAACATATTCGGCATTGTTCCTCGTAAAGAGCAACACACCGCCCGCGATCACGATCGCACAAATGATTACTGCTGCAATGATACGTTTTTTCATCACGCCACCTATTTCCTGTCGAAACGTTTTTCTTATCAAGGAAAACATAGGGACTGCATGATAACAGTCCCTATATGTTTTTCCAAAAAATCTTTTAATTACTTAAAATCGGCATCGGTAAATCCGTAGTACTTTGTAAGACCGCTTCTTAAACCTTCATCTGCCTGAACAAATCTTGCGTTGATAACTTCGTTCCAGTCTGCCAGACGAGCCTTTACGTTGTCGAGCCAGTTAGCCTCGGTAACGTCAACACCGGCAACATCTGCCGAATAGCAGTTAAGCCACTCATAAAGGCAGGCCTTCTGTGCGCCGTCTTCGGTTACGAAGTAAGGATAGCACTTATCCGATACGTCCCAGAGCTGGCCTTCCTGCCAGAGCTTAAGAACATACTGGAAACCGGGCATAAGCTTTGCATCGCCGTAACGCTCGTGGATGCCTACAGAGTACCAGATATCCATCTGCTTGTCGAACTCAGCGCCCGTAACAAGCGGGAAGGAGTCGTTAAGGCAGCTCTTTAATGTTCCGTTGTCGTTGAACATCTGATCTGCTCTTGCCTGGAAGGACTCGGTAGAACCGCACCAGAATGAACCGAAGGTGTAAGCAAGCTTGAACTGAGCCATCTCAGCGTCGCTCCACTCAGGGTTGCCGTCATCCATTGCGTAGTTGTGGATAGCCATGGGATCGATAACGATACCAACGTTGTTTCCTACATAATCTGTGGAAGGACGGGGATAGATATCCCAGTCGGAAGACTCAACAACGTTAACCTCAGCTCCGGGAGCTGCTGCAGCGCCCATCATCCAGGGATCACCCTGTGAGGTAAGAACGTAGTTGCGGCAGAAGAAGCGGTAGCCCCACCACCAGCCGTCATCCATAACTTCCTGGGGAACATTGCCAAGACCGTACTGCTGCCAGATGGTGTACTTGGACCATGTAGGGATGTAGCTTAAGAGCTTGTCAACCTGCTCGGAGGTAAGATCAACTCTGTCGCCTGTGCCGCTGTAGTTAGCCATCGACTTGATAAGTGTATCACAGCCGGTGTCGATGTTTTTGATAGGAAGCTCAACTTCACCCCAGAAGGTCTGTCCGTCTGCGGAAGTGATGAACTCGGTGTACTCGTCGATGTTCCAAGTAGGCTCGGGAACGTCGATGTTGTTCTGCTCTGCAAGGTCCTTGTTTACCCAGATAGCCCAAGGCTGCATGAACTGGGGAAGTCCTGCCTGGAATCCGTAGTAGTTCATGATGTCCATGATGGACTTGTTGAAGCTCTGGTAAACGGGATCGTCAGCAAATACGGAAAGGTCTGCTACAAGGCCCTTCGAAACGTCACCGACAAGGTCGGTCGATGCGTAAACATCGGGATACTTGCCGTGCTCAGCCTTGAAGTTTTCCATCTCCTGATACCATGAAGTATCATTTGCGTTGGGGTCGTCTGTCTTGGCCCAGAGGTTGATCTTAACGTTGGGATACTTGTTGTTGAATGCCTTAGCCATAGCGTATACGGCCGCAACGTTCTGTGATGTAAGATCCTCAACCGCGATGTCCTTGTGACCGAGATCCTCGTAGTACACGCTGTCACCCGACCAAACCATGATCGAGATATCGCCTGCTACGTCCTTATCAAGTGTCTCATAAACGGGAACCGCGTCAACGGGTGTTGTATCTGTGCCCTGATCGCCGGTGCTGCTGTTCGAATCGGAACTGCTGCCCTGTTTCGAATCCGTGTTGGTGCTGCCTGTGTTGTTTGTAGCGGGCTGCTGTGTGCCGGGATCGGTATTCTTTGTACATCCCGCAAGAGCGCCGACGAGCATAGCAACTACGAGAAGCAGTCCTAACCCTCTCTTAACTGATTTCATAAAAATCCTCCTGTAAAGATAAATGTGATCCACTAACCGGATCCGGAAGAAAAACGTTTTCTTCCTTGCATGCCCAAATACTAGCACGCGGCAAGGCCCTTTGCAACCCGATAAAAACGTTTTTATAATAAATATATATAATTTCGCGCGTTAAAATCTGCATAATCTGTGCAATATGCACAATAACTTTATTCAATTAACGTGGTAGCAACCTGTTTTGTAAGGATTCACCTAAAAAACGTCTTGTTTTCCCGTTTTTGTAAAAAACTCGCAAACGCCCTGTTTATGCAGGTTTGCGAGTTTTAAAATCGTTTTTTACGAGCTCTTGTTTATCGATATTTTCCATATCAATTTCTGTAAGTTTTACATAAAACATGGTGCCTATCACCGGCAAAAAGGAGCCTGTCACCGCGTAACGCGGTGACAGGCTCCTTATGATCACAGTTCCAGCCGGCCTTCGATGCCGCAGAAGTCCACGATTCTTTCGTCGCCGTTTTTCAGGACGATCTTTACAGGGCCGTAGCCTCCCCGTTTCTGGGGATCGGTATATATCACTTCCTTTACCGGGAATATCTCATCCTCGGTAAAGTCCTCTTCGCTCTCCTTGGTGAGTACCTGCGATATCAGGATCGACTGTTCGCAGCCGTATTGCTTCTTTCTGTCGGTAAATGCGTAGGGCACGTAAGATTCCCTGCTGTCGGGATTGGTTCCCATGCTGTGCGCGAGTCCTATGCCGTCCCAGCCGTCCATGACGGTAAACGCGAGCTGTTTTGCTTTACCTGGGCTGTCGGTTCCTTTGAGTATCACGGCCTTATATCCGTCGCGCTCGAGATGCTTTATCTCGGTGCCGTTGTCGGGGAATCCGAAGGCTCCGAGCGAGATGCGCGAAGGATAGCGGTACAGCCTTATCCTGTCAACGCGCATTATCCCGCAGGGCATCGCGAAATCAGCCAGGTTCAGGGCCGTCTTCCAGTGCGTCTCGGTCTTCAGATCATAGTCAAAGAACTGCCTGCGGTAGAGCACCTTATCCTTATATCCGTGCCAGAATGTGACGTTCGCGGGCCGGATGTCTCCGCGTCCGTAACTGAGCACATATTCCTGTGAGCGTACGCTCTCGGCAGGCTGCGCCTCCCACGGAAATTTGGTGTTGAAAACGAGCTTGGAATAATTCTCCATACCGTGAATGTCATCGGGCGCCTTGACTATTTTTCCGGTGCGCAGCTCGGTGATGCCCGTAGCGGCATGGTTTGCCGTGCAGAGCGCCGGCCCGTCAAGCACCGTTTCCTGCGTCTGCTGCGGTGCCAGCTGTACCCAGAAGCCCTCGTTCTCTGTGCTCGTCCAGAAAGGATGGTCGGCGGGCAGGCACAGGCACATGAACGCCTTTCCGAGCCAGAGCGGTGATTCGGCGCAGGAATAGCCCTGTACCAGCGGAGAGAACGGTCCGTAGAAGCCGAGCGCGGGCACGCCGTTTATCAGGAAATCCTCGCGCGCAAGGAACTGCATGAGCGACCCCGAGCAGATCCTTCTGGTAAATCCGGGATCAGCTTTTGACTCACGCATCATCATATTTCCGTCGAACGCGCTCGTGGAAGCGTTGCGGTAGATGCAGCTCCTGCCCCACATGTTCGTAAAGCCGTCGCGGTCAAAGAACGTTGGATAATTCTCCATCAGCCTGTTGGAGTTTTCTTCGTAGCGGGCCGCGATGTAAGGCTCCTTTTCATAGCCGTACCAGTTGTTCCAGATCGCGGTGTACATATTAAAAGCCCAGCACGAGTAATAATCGAAGCACTGTCCGTCCCTGTACCAGCCGTCGCCCGCGTAATAATTGAGTATCGTCTGCGCATGGTCGCGCATGATATCCTCGTCGATGTCATAGCCGTTCATGTACAGGAACGCGAGGTCGAGCATATTGAACAGGCGCCAGTTCTGCGGAACCGTATAGGATACCGCAAAATCATGCAGGAACGAGGCTATCCTGTCTTTTTCCTCTTGGGTGTAGGTGTCCCATATCTGCTCTTTGCTCATCCACAGGCAGATGACCAGCGCCGCGGTCTCGACGGTCTGCTGGAAGCATGCCTCGGGATTGTCCGGGGCCGCCATTTTTTTCATGTCGGTGAAATTGAAAACGTAATTCTTTTCCTTATGCGTTACCGCAGATAGTACCTGCTTTTTGTAATACTCGCGCAGGCAAATGCCGTTCAGCGTGACATCGGGCCTGTTTTTG
>JAEEXY010000077.1 GCA_016288005.1 Lachnospiraceae bacterium | reverse complement strand
CCTGCTTTTGCCGGCGCTCTGGCGGGCATCGCAGTATCGTTTACCGGAAATATGCAGTACGTGATCTACGCAAAGATCATACCTGCGCTCAGATCCATGTTCGGTATCGACAAAATGGCGGAGAAGCTCGGTTATACCTTCCCCGGCTACTGGTTCCCGAACGCTACCAGATACATCGGCTATAACCCCGAGACCGAGGATAAGACCATCCATGAATTCCCTCTGTATTCGTTCGTATTGGGTGACCTGCACGCGCATGTGATCAATATCATATTTGTCCTGTCCGTTGTTGCCGTTCTTTACGCGTTTATCCGGTACAGAAAGCAGAAGATGGACGCAGCGAGACTTCTCGGTGTATTTGAGAACGAAGGTGAGCGTAAGCTGTTCGGCATACCCGGTTTCTGGGCGGAGATATTCCATCCCTGCGTGATCCTGACAGGTTTCTTTGTAGGCCTGTTCCATACGACCAACTTCTGGGATTACCCGATCTATTTCGTGGTTGCGGGCGCGGTCATTCTTTTCTCAAATGCCGTGGTATACGATTTCTCGTTAAAGACGCTGAAGCTGACATTTTTCCATGCGGTAGTCGTTATCGTCGTTGAGAAGATCACCTGCCTGCCTTTTACCCTCAGCTTTAATCAGATATCCTCGTCGATCATGCTCTGCGAGAACAGGACGCCTCTGTATCAGCTGCTGATACTCTGGGGACTGCCGGTTATCGTTGTGCTGTATTTCCTGTACACACTCATCAGGGACCAGAGCGAAGCAAGCGTTTACGCGAAGGAGAGCACCTCTTTTGTCGGCAGGGATAATTTCCTCTATCGTTTTATCGGCAATCTCGAGGTTCCCGATATGTTCGTGCTCATCCTCGGACTCTGCGCGATAGGACTGATACTGATTCCCGAGGTCATCTACGTAAGGGATATATATTCCGGCGCATATAAGCGCGCAAATACGATGTTTAAGCTGACCTATCAGGCATTCATCCTGTTCGGCATGGCGATGGGATATATAATCTCGAGACTGCTTTTCTTTGCGAAGAACAGAAAGCGTTTCGTATTCGCGGTGATCACCGGAGTTCTGCTGCTTTCGACCACGGGTTACTTTAACAATTCGACCAAGGCATGGTTCGGCGACTGGAGCAAAACGGAGAACTATAAGGAGCTGCGCTGCGACGAATACTTAAAGACCGTGAACAAGCAGGATTATAATACGGCCAGATGGATCAACGACAATATCGAGGGCAGACCCGTGCTGCTCGAGCTGAACGGAGCGAGCTACAAGGACTACAACCGTCTGTCAATCATGACCGGACTGCAGGATCTGCTCGGCTGGAAGACGCACGAACAGCTCTGGCAGTGGGACGGCGTTAATTCCATGGCGCCCATAATCACCGAGCGTGAGACTGATATCAAAACGCTCTATACTTCGACAAACGCGGCAGAGGTTAAGGCACTGATCGATAAATACGGTATTGAGTACATCTACATCGGCGATATCGAGCGTGCCGCCCAGGAGAGGGAAGATGAGCTGAACGCGCCGATCAATTACAGCCTGCTCGAATCTTTCGGAACCGTTGTATATCCCGCAGGATTTACCGCTTCCGACCGCGATCAGGTAAGTTATCTGATCAAAATTGATTAAGATGCTTGACTTGCGGGCATATAAACAATACTATTGAATTTGTGAAGGATTGTGCATGATTTTATGAGAGTTATCGCAGGTACATGCAGGTCGCTGCGGCTCAAGACTCCTCCCGGAGAGGATGTGCGGCCGACGACCGACAGGATCAAGGAAACCCTGTTTAATATCATATCCGCGCGGATTCCGGGTTCGGATTTTCTCGACCTGTTCTGCGGCTGCGGAGGCATTGGTATAGAGGCTTTGAGCAGGGGCGCCGCTTCTTCGGTTTTTGTGGACTCTTCGGATGTCTCGCTTAAGTTTACACGGGAGAATCTCGAGTTCACCAAGCTTAAGGACAGGGCCGAGGTCATCAGGGCAGACGCCGCGGGTGCGATACCGCGTCTCTTTACCGAGGGCAGGAGATTTGACATAATATTTATGGATCCTCCTTATTCAAAAGGACTCGAGAAGAGAGTCCTCGAGGAGATATCGGATTACAATCTGCTAAAAGATGACGGGATCATCATCGTCGAGGCTAAGAGCGACACGGATTTTTCGTATGTTGACGGGCTCGGCTTCGTGATCACCAGAGAAAAGCTATACGGTTCGAACAAGCATATGTTCATCACCATCGGCGAAGAAGGGAAGAATGTTTTTTAATGAAAATAGCATTATATCCGGGTACGTTTGACCCGGTAACACAGGGACATCTCGATATCATCAAGCGCTCATCAAAGATCGTTGACAGACTCGTTATCGGAGTTCTGCCCAACCAGGCAAAGCGTCCCTGGTTCTCGGTCGAGGAGAGGCTTGAACTCTTAAGAAAATGCACAAAGAATATTCCGAACGTGTTTGTAGACACATTCGACGGACTGACCGTTGAGTTCGGTAAGCAGATAGGCGCGAGCGTCATAGTCCGCGGTCTGCGCGCCATCACGGATTTCGAGTACGAGCTGCAGATCGCGCAGATCAATCACAAGCTCAATCCCGATATCGATACGATATTCTTTACCACCAGTGTTGAGTATTCGTATGTGAGCTCCAGTATCGTAAAGGAGATCGCGAGCTACGGCGGCGATATCTCGAGTTTTGTAGCGCCCGAGATCATCGATGATATTTTCAGGAAACACGCAGAGTTACAGAAGCTTAAATAAAAGGGAGAAAAGATTATGTCACAGACCAGAATTGAACAGCTTATCAACGAGATCTATGAGTTTGTTGAGGAATGCAAGCCTACGCCGCTTTCCCAGTCAAAGATCATCGTACCCAAGGACCAGCTGCTCGATCTTATCGATGAGCTCAAGCGCAGAACGCCCGATGAGATCAAGCGTTATCAGAAGATAATCGCAAACCGCGACACGATCATCGCTCAGGCTGAGGAAAAGGCCGTTGAGATCGAGAACGCGGCCAAGGAGCGCGCGCAGCAGATGGTTGACGAGACCAGGATCATGCAGGATGCCTACAAGCAGGCAAACGACCTGATCCAGGATGCTACGACCAAAGCCGAAGAAGTCAGAAAAGCAGCCGATGAGTACTCGGAGAACGTTCGCACGGGCGTGCTCAATTATGCCGGTGACATCATGAACATCGTTGAGGGCGTGCTTTCATCCTCATATAACGAGATCAAGGAGCGAAACGAGAACCTGCTTTTGACTGTCAAGGATAAGCTGGATACGGTTTCCTCGAACCGCAGGGAAATCTTTGAGCAGCTTAACGCGGATCCCGATGAACAGACGATGGAGTACGAAGAGGAAGATTTTAATTCCGAAGAATAAAACTGCCATACTAAGGATGAGTTTCCGGTCTCCAAGGCTTCTTAAGCGGCTTTGGAGACCTTTTTTTATTGAATGTTTATTTTTATTTAACGAACAGTTGGCGCAGGCTATGTTATAATCAATGCATAGCGTATAAGATTTGAGTTTCGGGGGAGACAAAATTGAGATTTGAAGCAGTGATACCGGCGTACAGGCCGGACGATAAACTGGAGCGCTGTATCGGCATGCTCCTTCGCCAGAAGGAAAAGCCCGGACGCATAAAAGTCCTGCTGACCACCGATGACCTCGGTGAGGCTGAGGCGCTCAGACTGAAGTTAGGCTCAGGGGTTATAGTCGAGCAGGTACAAAAGGCAGATTTCTCGCACGGCGGGACACGCCAGATGGCCATGGACGACGCGATAGCAGATTATGTGCTGTTTATGACGCAGGACGCGGTTCCTTACGATGAGGACATGACCGAAGCGCTGCTAAACGCCGTCAGCAAGCCCGGCGCCGCGGCGGCTTACGCCAGACAGATCGCCTATGCCGGTGCCGACAGCGTCGAGAAATACACCAGGCGTTTTAATTATCCCACAAAGAGCCGCACACAGACAGCCAAGGATCTGCAGACCATTGGCGTTAAAGCCATATTCTGCTCGGATACCTGCGCGATTTACAGCAGGACTCTGCATAAGCAGATCGGCGGTTTCGACACTTCGGCAGATTTTAATGAGGACGGCATTTTTGCCTATCATGCTCTTAACGCCGGATATACCGTTGAGTACTGCGCCGAGGCTAAGGTTTATCATTCACATGATTTTACGATGAAGCAGCAGTTCGAGCGCAGCTGCACGATAGCGCTCAACCAGAAGGCACATCCCGAGATCTATTGTAAGCTTAAGAGCGAGAGTGAGGGCATCAGATACATCAGGACAGGCGTCAGGTTTTTTGCGAAAAAGAAAAAGTACAGGAGCGTTGTAAAGCTCATCGTTACAGGTATTGTCAGATACGCAGGGTATTTTTGCGGAAAGCATTTCAGCGGCAAAAAGGATAAATAGACATGCACAGCGTTAATATCATTCTTGCCTCTTACAATGGCAGCAAATACATAAAAGAGCAGCTGGATTCGCTGATGAACTCATCATACAGGGATTTCAGGGTTTTTGTGTGCGATGACTGTTCGACCGATGACACCTGCGATATCGTTGAGGAGTATGTCGAGGCCTATCCCGGCAAGGTTTTCTTAAACCGCAACGAGAGGAACATGGGCTCCACTTTGAGTTTCCTCACAAACCTTAAGCGTGTTTCCGAGGCTTCGCCCGCAAATTATTATATGTTCTGCGATCAGGACGATGTGTGGCTCTCGGACAAGATCTCACTGGCGGTCAGACAGATGCGGCGCATTGAGGCCAGGAGAGGCGCGGTACTTCCGGTACTCGTTTTCAACGACGCGATAATAGTCGACGATGATCTTAATTTCATCAGCCGTTCTTTTTATCGCACGAATAAGCTCAAGGTGCGCAAGAATAAGTTCTCGCGCATGCTCATAGAGAATAAGTGCATCGGATGCACGACCATGATGAACGACGCGCTGGTCAGGCTCCTTGATGAGACCGGACCCGAGATACGTTATCATGACTGGTGGATGGCCCTTATAGCGTCCGCGTTCGGTGTGGTACGCTACAATAAGACGCCGGTCATCCTTTACCGTCAGCACGGAGACAATCAGGTGGGTCAGAGCAGCTTCGCCGCCTATACAAAGGACCGCGCGGCGCGTAAGGAGGACACACGCGAGCGTCTTCGCAAAACCTATGACCAGGCCGAGCTGTTTTACGGGATATATGCCGATATGCTCCCGAAGAACAAGCGCAGGCATCTCGAGAGCTTTATCAGGCTTAAGAATGCCGGCTTTATAAAACGGAGACTTATAATCCTTAAAAACCGCTTCTTTAAATCCGGTTTTTTGCGGAATGTCGGTTTACTGTTTTATGTTTGATACTATTAATCAGTGCCTTTGGCACGGAACGGAGTTGATTTAGATGAGATTCAGGGATCGTTTCGCCAGATTTATGTACGGGCGATACGGGTTTGACGATCTGGGGAGGTTTATGCTGTATCTGACGCTGATCCTCATGATCTTCAGCACCGTATTTTCTTGGAATGTCCTGTTTTTTGTCTGTCTGGCCTTTATGATCCTGTCTTATTTCAGGATTTTCTCTAAAAATATCTATAAAAGAGGTTACGAGAACGACAAATACCTGTGTATAAAAGGCAAGATAAGAACATTCTTCGGTAAGCTGTTCTGCGGTAAGAATTACGGAACGGACGGCTACAGATCGCGGTGCAACTGCTACAAGGGCGCCGTATATGACGCAGAATACAAGGTCTTTAAATGCCCGAGCTGCAAACAGAAACTCAGAGTCCCCCGCGGCAAGGGACGCATACAGATCACCTGCAAACGCTGCGGCAAGGAATTCATCAAGAAAACATGATATCAATGAGGAGACGTGGTTTGCGCCTCCTTTTTTGATGCGATTTTAAATTATAAGAATAAAATCTGTGGTTTTTTTTGAGAAGATATGCTATATTTGATTAGATTGCGATACTATGAGTTTCAGGAGGGGCGCGATGCGTAAGGTTTTTTCCATACTTGTTGAGAATACTTCGGGTGTTTTGAGCCGTGTTTCCGGTCTGTTTTCACGCAGAGGCTACAATATCAGCTCGCTGACTGTGGCAGAGACGGAGAATCCAGGGCTTTCACGCATGACGGTGGTGGCCGACGGCGATGAGCCGATTCTCGAGCAGATCAAGCAGCAACTCTTAAAGCTCGAGGACGTTATCGAGATCAACGAGCTGCGTTCACGCGAATCCGTCTGCCGCGAGCTGATGCTGATCAAGGTCGGCGCGGACATGGAGCACCGCACATCGCTTACGACGCTTGCGGACATATTCCACGCGAAAGTCGTCGATGTGTCGAACGATTCGATGATGATGGAGCTTACAGGCAATCAGGACAAGCTCGATTCATTCATAAAGATGCTTAACGATTACGAGATCAAAGAGATGGTCCGCACCGGTATCACGGGTCTTATGAGAGCCGACGCGGAAGACTATATGGACAACGTTGCGTCCGATTGATCATAAGGAGGAGCTATAATGGGGGATACTGTTAATCTGACTTTACTGCACACCAACGACATTCACGGCGCGTTTCTGCCCGAATCAGTCAACGGCGTGGCTACAGGCGGCATTTCGCTGCTTTCGGGATATGTTAAGGAAAAGCGCGAGCAGAATGACAATACGCTATTCGCGATAGCAGGAGATATGTTCAGAGGCTCGGTCATCGACAGTGAATATAAGGGTTTATCGACTATAGAGCTCATGAACAGGCTGATGCCCGATGTCGTTACGATCGGCAATCATGAGGTCGATTACGGCCTCGCGCATCTGCTCTTTATCGAGAAATGCGCTCGTTTCCCGATCATCAACGCCAACCTGTTCATCAAGACAAACCATGTAAGACTGTTCAATCCTTACATCCATCTTGAAAAGGGCGGCATCAAGGTTATGTTCATCGGCATCATTACCGATGAGATACTGGCTTCCACAAGGAGTGAGGATGTCATCGGCAGCGTAGTCGATGTCAGGGCGGCCGCAGAGGAGATCAAGGTCATCCTCGACACCTACAGGACTACGGATACCGATTATACGGTCATCCTTTCTCATATTGGCTTTGATAAGGACCAGGAGCTCGCCTCCCTGCTGCCTCCCGAGCTGAATGTGGATCTGATCATCGGCGGACATACGCATACACTCCTTGAGGAGCCCTGCTATGTGAACAATATACCGATAGTTCAGGTGGGCACCGGTTCATCGCATATGGGACGCTGCGAGATAGCTTTTGACAAGGATACGCACGAGGTCAGGGATTTCAAATGGTTCGTTGATGACATCAATTCAAAGCTCTGCAAGCCGGACAAGGACGTTACGACGCTGCTCAACGCATATAAATCCGAGACAGACGAGAAATATCTCTCGGTACTGACCAACTTTAAGAGAAAGCTGACCCATCCCGCGAGAAATCAGGAAACAGAGCTCGGCAATCTGTTTGCGGATGTCATGCAGACCGATTCCAGTTTCGATATCATGGTGCTCGGCTCGGGGTCGCTCCGTCTGCCTGAGCTCGGCCCCATCCTTCATCTGCAGGATCTGAGGGAGTTCTTCCCGTTTGACGATCCGCTCTATATGATAGAGGTTACGGGCAAGCAGCTCAGACATATGATCGCTTATGTCATGAGAGACGAGCATCTGACCGGACATACCGAGTTTTACCAGTATTCAAAGGATCTGAGATTTGTTTGGTCGTTGAGCCGTCATAAATTCGATTCGTTCACGTTTAAGGGCGAGGAGATCAAGGACAGCGATCGTTTCAAGATAGGTCTTCAGGCTTATCATTTCAACAATATGGATACCTCCTTCGACATCACGCTCGATGAGGTTTCAAAGATCAGACAGCCCAGAGTTGTCGCTGTTTCGTGCCTCGGCATTTACGAGGAGCTCTTCTCGAACATGAGAAATGTCGACGCGAAGGTTGACGGCAGGATAACGGTGGTTGACTGATCATTATAGGGATATAGGATAAATAATCAGCCCGTGCCCGTATTATCGCGGATAAAATAAGGCTGTTTGATGAAAGGAAATATTATGTCAGAGTGTACACACGATTGTTCAACATGCGGCGAGGAGTGCGCGTCACGCCAGAATCCGCAGAGTTTTCAGGTTCCGGTAAACGAAGCCAGCGTAGTTAAAAAGGTTATCGGAGTTGTCAGCGGCAAAGGCGGCGTAGGAAAGAGCTTTGTAACCTCTTATCTGTCGGTACTTATGCAGAAAAAGGGCTTCCAGACAGCTATCCTCGATGCCGATCTTACCGGACCTTCGATCCCGCAGGCCTTTTGCATACATGACCAGGCGCTCGGCAGTGAGATGGGCATTCTTCCCGCCATCACTCACAGCGGTATCAAGGTCATTTCGATCAACATGATGCTGCAGAACGAGGACGCTCCCGTTATCTGGAGAGGACCTGTCATCGCAGGCACCGTTAAGCAGTTCTGGAGCGAGGTTTTCTGGGATGAGGTAGACTATATGTTTGTCGATATGCCTCCCGGAACCGGCGATGTACCGCTCACCGTTTTCCAGTCGCTGCCCGTTGACGGAATAATCGTGGTAACGAGTCCTCAGGAGCTCGTTTCGATGGTGGTTTCAAAGGCCGTTAACATGGCTAAGATGATGAATATCCCGATCCTCGGACTCATCGAGAACTACAGCTACGTTAAATGTCCTCACTGCGATGAGAAGATACAGGTATTCGGCGAGAGCCACTGCGAGGAAGTAGCCGACAAATTCGGACTTAAGCTCCTTGCGAGCCTTCCTATGGATCCTAAGATCGCTGCTCGCGTGGACGCCGGTGAGATAGAGCTTCTCGAAGTTCCCGAGATGGAGCCCGTATGCGAAGAACTGCTGAAGGTACTTCCGCTCGAGGAATAAACATTTTCGGCATTAATAAATAACAAGTTTCAGAAAGATATTATATGGCAACAGATCAGAGCAAAATCAGAAATTTCAGTATTATAGCCCATATCGATCACGGAAAGTCGACGCTTGCCGACCGTATTATCGAAAAGACCGGACTGCTGACCCTGAGAGAGATGCAGGACCAGGTGCTCGACAATATGGATCTCGAGCGTGAGAGAGGCATAACGATCAAGGCTCAGACCGTGCGCACCGTATATAAGGCAAAGGACGGCAATGAGTACATATTTAACCTGATCGATACTCCCGGCCACGTAGACTTTAACTACGAGGTTTCGCGAAGCCTGGCCGCATGCGAAGGCGCTGTGCTGGTGGTTGATGCGGCACAGGGTATTGAGGCGCAGACTCTGGCGAACGTATATCTCGCGCTGGACCACGATCTCGAGGTTTTCCCTGTAATTAATAAGATCGACCTGCCTTCGGCGGAGCCCGAAAGGGTTATCGCTGAGATCGAGGACGTTATCGGCATCGAGGCTCAGGACGCGCCCCTTATTTCCGCGAAAAACGGCGTAAATATCGAGGACGTGCTCGAGGCTATCGTTAAAAAGATCCCAGCGCCCGACGGCGATCCGAACGGCCCGCTGCAGTGTCTCATATTCGATTCGGTATACGATCCTTACAAGGGCGTTATCGTGTTTGTAAGAGTCAAGGAAGGCACGCTTACGCGCAATACCAGGATCAAAATGATGGCGACCGGAGCAGAGGCGGATGTAGTCGAGATCGGTATATTCGGTCCCGGACAGTTTATCCCCTGCGACGAGCTTTCTGCCGGCATGGTAGGCTATATTACGGCTTCACTCAAAAATGTCAAGGACACGCGTGTCGGAGATACAGTTACCGACGCGAATAACCCCTGCAAACAGGCACTTCCCGGATATAAAAAAGTACTTCCGATGGTTTACTGCGGCATGTACACCGCGGACGGCTCGAAGTACCCGGATCTTCGCGACGCGCTCGAAAAGCTTCAGTTAAACGACGCTTCGCTTCAGTTTGAGCCCGAAACTTCCGTTGCCCTGGGCTTCGGCTTCAGATGCGGCTTTCTGGGGCTCCTGCATTTGGAAATAATACAGGAGCGACTTGAACGTGAATACAATCTGGACCTCATTACGACCGCGCCGAGCGTAATATATAAGATATACAAGACAAACGGCGAAGTCATAGACCTGACGAACCCCACGAATATGCCCGATCCCGCAGAGATAGAGCATATGGAGGAGCCCTTCGTCGACGCGCAGATCATGGTCACGACCGAGTTTATCGGCGCCATCATGAGTCTGTGTCAGGAAAGACGCGGCATTTACAAGAGCATCGAATACATGGAGCAGTCACGCGCCATGCTCAAATATGAGCTGCCGCTCAACGAGATCATTTACGATTTCTTCGATGCGCTGAAGAGCCGCTCGAGAGGCTATGCTTCTTTTGACTACGAGTTTAAAGGCTATGTTCCTTCAAAACTCGTTAAGCTCGATATCCTCGTAAACCGCGAGGAGGTCGACGCGCTGAGCTTTATCATACACGAGGAAGGCGC
Source organism: Lachnospiraceae bacterium (assembly GCA_016288005.1). GTDB lineage: Bacteria > Bacillota > Clostridia > Lachnospirales > Lachnospiraceae > RUG11977. The sequence continues at coordinate 4,382 of JAEEXY010000077.1, read as the reverse complement.
TTACGAGCGCGCGAGAAAGATGTGCGAAAAGCTGAAGGACAACATTCCCCGCCAGCTTTTCGAAATCCCGATACAGGCTGCGATCGGCAGCAAGATCATAGCGCGTGAGACCGTAAAGGCCATGCGCAAGGACGTTCTCGCCAAGTGTTACGGCGGCGATATTTCCCGTAAGAAGAAGCTCCTCGAGAAACAGAAAGAAGGCAAAAAGAGAATGAGGACCTTCGGCAGCGTTGAAATTCCTCAGAACGCATTCATGAGCGTTCTGAAGTTGGAAGAAGAGTAATGAACGGATAAAATGCTCTGAAAACATATGAGCATTCAGAATACAGATAAAAGGGAGGAAAGATTATGGCAGATCTTAACGAATTAAGCTCAAAGCTTATTGCCATAAAGGATGAGATCACGAGCCAGCTTAAAGACATCGCGAGTTCCAAGGCAGTCTACGAGTACCGCAAGACCCTGATGGACGCGAAAAACGGTCAGATCGGTTCGCTGATGAAGGAAATGGGAAAGATCCCGAATGAACTCAAGGCCGAATACGGCAAAAAGGTCAACGAGATCAAGAACTGGGCACAGGCGCAGTTTGATGCGGTTGACGCCAGACTTAAAGAAGCCGAGATGAAGAAGAGATACGAGAGCGAAAGCATCGACGTGACTCTTCCCGCGGTTAAGCCCGCAAAGGGAAATCTTCATCCGAACACACAGGTACGCAACCAGATAGTCGATATCTTCGGTTCGATGGGCTTCCAGATCTTCGAGGGAACCGAGATCGAGACGGATTATTACAATTTCACCGCGCTCAATATCCCTCAGGATCATCCCGCGCGCGATATGCAGGATACTTTCTACTTAAGCCCCCAGTTCCTGCTCAGAACCCAGACTTCCGCAGGCCAGATCCATGTTATGGAGACCCAAAAGCCTCCGATCAAGATCATTTCTCCCGGTAAGGTATTCCGTTCGGACGATGACGCGACACATTCGCCGATGTTCACGCAGATGGAAGGCCTCGTGGTAGATAAGGGCATCAGCCTCTGCGACCTTCAGGGAATGCTCGACGTATTCGTTGAGAAGATCTTCGGAGAAGGCGTTCACACCAGGCTCAGACCCTCTTACTTCCCGTTCACCGAGCCCTCCGTTGAGGTTGACGTAAGCTGCTTCCAGTGTCACGGCAAGGGCTGCCCTCTGTGCAAGCATACCGGCTGGATCGAGGTCCTCGGCGCAGGCGTAGTCAACAAAAAGGTGCTTGAAGGCTGCGGTATTGACAGCAACGTTTACAGCGGTATCGCGTTCGGTATCGGTATCGACCGTATCGCCATGCTCAAATACGGCATTAACAATATCAAATTACTGTTTGAGTCGGATCTTCGCGTACTCGGACAGATCGATGATTAAGGAAAGGGGGATGTTTATATGTTAGTACCGCTCAGTTGGTTAAAAGATTATGTTGATATAAATGTCAGCCCCGATGTTCTCGAAGAGAAGCTTTTCTCATGCGGTTTCGAGGTTGAGGAAAAATATGAGGTCGGAAAAGACATCAGCAAAGTGGTTGTTGGTCTCGTTCAGACCTGTGAGCCCATCGAAGGCACGCATCTTCATGTCTGCAACGTTGATACGGGCGTGAACGGCGTGGTTCAGATCTGCTGCGGTGCGGATAATGTACGCGCCGGCAAAAAGTTCCCCGTAGCGTTAGTGGGAGCTACCGTTTACGCTACCGCAAAGGATCATAAGACCGTTGAAGGCGTTATGACCATCAATGCAGGCAAGCTCCGCGGCTATGATTCGTTCGGTATGCTCTGCTCGGGAACCGAGCTCGGAGTTTCCGAGGATATGTATCCCGGCGCCGGCTATAACGGACTGCTGGAACTGCCCGATGACTGCACCGTGGGCGCCGATATCAAGCCGATCCTCGGACTGGACGACTGGATCTTCGATGTATCGATCACCGCGAACAGACCCGACTGCCAGAGCATTTTCGGTCTCGCAAGAGAGGTTGCCGCTATTCTCGAGCTGCCTTTAAAGGAGCCTGCGCTCGATTATCATGAGTCGGGAGAGAAGATCGATTTCAATATCACCGTGGATGCGCCCGAGATCTGCCCCAGATACATCGGACATTACGTTTCGAACGTAAAGATAGCTCCTTCGCCTCAGTGGATGAGGAGGAGACTGGCGCTCGTAGGCTGCTCGGCCATCTCAAATATGGTCGATATCACCAACTACGTTTTAAAAGAGCTCGGTCAGCCGATGCACGCTTTTGATTTCGCTTATCTTGAGGGCAACGCGATCAATGTCAGATGCGCGGGCGACGGTGAGAAGATCGTGACTCTCGATGAGAAGGAATTCACCTTAAATCACGAGAATCTCGTTATCTGCGACGGAAAGAAGCCCGTTGCTCTGGCAGGCATCATGGGAGGTCTCAATTCCGAGATCCTCGATACGACCGCTGCGGTCATGTTCGAGGCTGCGACATTTGCATGCGACAATATCAGAAAGAGCTCGAGATCGCTCGGCCAGGTTTCCGATTCGAGCGCACGTTTCTCCAAGGGTGTGGACGAGTATTCGACAGTTATGGCAATGAAGCGCGCTCTGCATCTTGTTGAAGAGCTCGGCTGCGGCAGCATCTCGTCGACTCATTTCGACATAAATTCGGGCAACTCCGTAGAGCCTAAGGAGCTGACCGTAAGTGTGGAAAAGGTTAATTCCGTGCTCGGCATCAAGGTTCCGGATGCGGATATCGTAAGGATCTTAAAGAACCTGAATTTCGATCCCATACTGAACGGAGATGCGCTCACGATCCGGATCCCCGCATACCGCACCGATATGGAGAGCTATCAGGATGTAGCGGAGGAGGTTATCCGTGAATACGGTTACGATCACATCACGCCTACATTCATCCCTACCGCTCAGGTTACCAGCGGCGGAAACAATTTAAGACAGAAATCGGAGCTGAAGGTCAAGAACGCTCTCTGCGCCGCAGGCGTATACGAAGGCATCCATTATTCGTTCTTCTCGCCCTCGGATCTCGATCTTTTGAGACTTCCCGAGGATGCGCCCGAGCGTCACGCGATCAAACTCATGAACCCGATCAATATCGATCTTTCGCTGATGCGTACGACACTCGCGCCTCAGATGATCGCAGCGATCGCTAGAAACCAGAAGAGAGGCATCCTTTCCGGACGTATCTACGAGCTGGGCAACAGATTCATAGCGAAGGACCTTCCTCTTACAGATTATCCCGATGAAAGAGAGACGATCTGCATCGGTATTTTCGGCGAGAATGAGGATTTCTTCACGCTGAAGGGTATCGTTGACGTCGTTGCCGACGCGCTGGACATCAGCTTCAGATACGAGGCTTCGACAAAGTCCTTCCTGCATCCTTACAGGACGGCAGCTGTACTCTGTGACGGCGAGGAAGTCGGATATCTCGGTCAGATCCTGTACGAGATCCAGGATGAGACAGACATGCGCGTTCCCGCATACATCGCTGAGATCGACCTTAAGGCCCTGTCGAAGTACTACGGCAAGAAGCGCACATTCACGCCTCTTCCGAAGTTCCCCGAGCAGAAGAGAGACCTCTGCTTCGTAATGGACAAGAAGATAACCTGCGCTCAGATCGAGGATTCCGTAAAGGCTTCCTGCGAATATATTACTTCGATCGAACTGTTTGACATCTATGAAGGCGAGCAGCTCGGCCTCGATAAGAAGAGCATGGCGTTCTCGCTCGTATTCACGCCTAAGGACGAGGAGCTCACCGACGCGGTCATCGATTCGTTCGTCGCAAAGATTCTCGATGATCTCGGCGCGAAGTACGGCGTAACGCTGAGGGCATAAAAAAACCGGTTGACATTTCATCCGTAAATGGATATTATATCTTCGTATGTGTTTGATGAAGCGTCCGTGTCCGGATTCATCTGACATTCGTCATCAAAATGAATTAGAAATATAAGTTCGGGAGGTGAAAACAAAACATGGCAAACATCAAATCCGCAAAGAAGAGGATCAAGGTTATCGAGACCAAGACCTTAAGAAATAAGATGATCAAGTCTAAGGCTAAGACCTTATCAAAGAAGGTTCTTGCTGCTGTGGCTGCCGGCAGCAAGGATGATGCGAAGGCTGCTTTCAAGGAGGCTGCCCAGTATCTTGATAAGTCCGCTGCTAAGGGTGTATACCACAAGAACACAGTTGCCCGCAAGATCTCAAATCTTCAGAAGGCTGTTAACACTCTTTAATTTCAGACTTTATTTGGGGAGTATCGCTCGGCGGTACTCCTTTTATTTTTTGTGAATTTAATGTGAAAAACACACATAATTCTTGCACCGAAATTCGCAATACAGTATAATACTTTACTATAGTGGCAAAATATGTATTTATAAGGATTTTTTAGT
>JAEEXY010000014.1 GCA_016288005.1 Lachnospiraceae bacterium | reverse complement strand
TGTTCAGAGCAATGGGACGAATTAAGCAGCAGATAAGCGGGGAGGAATGCATCAGGGTGCTGAAGGAACAGCCGCGCGGCGTACTTTCCATGATCGGTGACGAAGGGTATCCTTACGGTATCCCGCTGAATCATCTCTATATGGACGACGGCCATATTTATTTTCACTGCGGGAAACACGGACATAAGATCGATGCCATTGCAAAATGCGATAAAGTAAGCTATTGCGTATACGATCAAGGCTACCGCAGGGACGGCGAATGGGCGCTAAATATCAGCAGTGTGATTGTATTCGGCAGGATCCGTGAGGTAACCGACGAAGACAGGATGCGCGAGATCTGCACTCTGCTGACGAAGAAATTTACCGACGATGATGAGTATCTGCAGAGGGAATTGAGAGACTCCTTCAAAAACGTAAAATGCCTCGAACTGATCCCTGAGCACATGACCGGAAAGCTCGTAAACGAAGCATAAATAAAGTCTTATAAGCCATAGCAAAAAGGAAAAGTATATGTTAACAGTCCGTAAAGCAACAACCGACGAGTTTGACGTGATCATGGGCATCTATCGTATAGCACGTGAGTTTATGGCACAAACCGGCAATCCCAATCAGTGGGGCAATTCGCGTCCTGCTCCGGAACAGATCAGACAAGACATCCAAAACGGTATCTGCCATGTTGTCTGTGAAAATGACGTGATCCACGGTGTATTTGCCCTGTGTGAGGGAATAGACCCGACCTATCTGTATATCGAGGATGGCACATGGCCGAATGATGAGACTTACGTAACGATCCACCGCATAGCGGGCGATCAGCAGGTACACGGCATTTTTACAGCTGCGATGGAGCATTGCCGGCAATATGCCGACAATATCCGCATCGATACTCACCGTGACAACAAAGTTATGCAGAGTGTTCTCGCCAAACACGGATTCAAACGCTGCGGGATAATCTACCTGAAAAACGGTGATTCACGGACAGCATTTCAATGGAGAAAAGAGTTATGAAAACTATTATTTTCCTAGGTTCTTCCGTCACCTATGGCGCAGCCTCCGGCGGTGTTTCTTTCGCTGATGTTATCTGCAAAAAGGGCGGTTATAATATGATCAAAGAGGCTGTTTCCGGCACAACGCTTGTTGACGAAGGCCCGGACTCATATATCGCCAGATTAAAACAGATCGACGCCGATCAAGTCGATCTGTTTATCTGCCAGTTATCAACTAACGACGCGACACAGAAAAAGCCTCTCGGTCATATCAGCACTGCCTTGGATGCACAGTCTTACGATACACAGACCGTCGCAGGCGCGATAGAATACATCATCTCATACGCCGGAGAAAAATGGCACTGCCCCGTGCTCTTCTACACCAACCCACGTTACGGCGCAAAAGAATACGCGGACATGGTAACTCTGTTAAAAGAGATTGCTGCGGTACATGCCATAGGGATCATCGATCTCTGGGACGATGAGAGCTTTAACGAGACCGGCCGTCAAAACTACGCGCGTTTTATGGCCGATCCGATACATCCCACTCTCGACGGTTATACGGAATGGTTTGCCCCGTACTTTGAAGAGACCATTGATCGAATAATATAAAGAAAGCGAGAACATATATGACCGATAAAAACAGGCTCCCGTCAAATCCGGAGGCACAGCCCTGCGTTAAGAGCGTGATGTCGTATCTGGCGGATATTTCCGGAGACAGGATAGTTACGGGACAGCACACGCAGACCATGGCGATGGAGGAGCTGGAAAAGATCCGTAAGGTAACGGGTAAAGACCCTGCGCTCTTAGGGTTTGAGCTGCTGTCATATTCACCGAATATCAATGAACGTGACACCGATGATGCCTGCATGACGGAGGTCCGCGAAAACCGCGGGACTCTGAAACGCGCGCGTGAATGGGCCGAAAAAAAGGGTCTTATTACATTTACATGGCACTGGTTCTCACCTCTTAGAGGGCGCTCAAAGGCATTTTTTACCGAGAATACGGATTATGACGCTGAGAGGGCAGTGATCCCTGACACGCCCGAATATAAGGCGCTGATCGGTGATATGGACCATATGGCCGGACTGCTGAAACCATTCTGTGAGCAGGGGATTCCCATACTCTGGAGACCGCTTCACGAAATGGACGGTATCTGGTTCTGGTGGGGCGCAAAGGGCGCCGATGCCGCGAAAAAGCTGTGGCGGATAATGTATGAGCGTTTTACTGAGGTGCACCGTCTGACCAACCTGATCTGGGTATGGAATGCCGCAAAGGCTGAGTTTTACCCCGGAGACGATGTGGTGGACATTATCTCGAGGGATATGTACCCGCCCGCTCATGAGCATACGGCTCGCAGGCAGGAGTATCTGGAAATGGAGCGGATCACGGACGAGCCCAAGATAGTGCTGATCGGTGAGATCGGAGTCCTGCCCGACGCTGACGCGCTGCACAGGGAGCATGTCGGATGGTCCACATATATGACATGGTCGAAGGATTTCTGCCTGACCGAAGAGTATAATACCGACGCTTATTTAAAACAGATCTATGACAGTCCGTACGCGGTGACCAAAGATGAACTGCCGGTGCTGTACTGACAGGGAACGGATGAAAGGGGAGACGGAGCATGGTAGGAAAATATCCCGTTGTTACACTGTGCGGGAGCACGAGATTTAAGAATGAGTTCATGGAGGCGCAGAAACGCCTGACGCTCGAGGGCAGGATCGTTATCAGCGTCGGCCTGTTCGGACATTCCGGAGATTCGGAGGTCTGGGACGGGATGGATGAAGGGACTCTGACCAAAACAAAGGAAATGCTGGACGATATGCATAAGCGCAAGATCGACATGGCCGACGGTATCTACGTTATCAATGTCGGTGGATACATCGGCTCGAGCACGAGATCGGAGATAGAATACGCAAAGGCGCACGGGAAAACGGTGGAGTATCTGGAGGATAATATATGACACGGGAAACGATGATTGAAAACCTGAAAACCGCGGACAGCGTCTGGACGGTCATTGACGGGATCACGTCTTCGCCCTTTATCGATGACGGAAACAGGGTCTGGATATTTACGAAAAAGGAATATGCCGACCGCTGCATCGATTATTTCATGCAGCAGTACCGCACCTCGTTTGATATCAGGGAAATAGATAAGGAGCAGCGCATCAGGTTTTTCGGGATCACAACCCATATGGCGGGAGCGGAGGAGTACTCCGTCGACCCGGGAACTGAGGCCAACATGATCATAAAAGGCAGCGATATCGTGCCGCCTGTGGATATGAGCGATACGCCGATGATCAACAGACCGGTCATGAACCCGCGTCTTTTCCGCGCCGTGGCCAAGCTGCAGCAGGAGCGGCTGTACAGGGCCAATTACGAGGGCAAAAAGGATAAGCTCCGCGCGTTTGAGGACGATATGATCAAAAACTTTGCAGAAGCGATGTTCCTGGTTCCGGTCAAGGGCATGGAGGCGCTCAAAAAGAACTTTGAGAGCACGAACGGCAGCGGAGAGGGTGTACTGACCGCAGGCACGCAGATATCCATACCGACTCTCAGCGGCGGGGACGACAACGCGAAAGCGACGCCTGTATTTACCGACTGGATCGAGTTTAACAAGGCCTATTCTCAGGAGGAATGGGGCGGCTGGATATGGACGCCGAAGGACCTGCTCGCTGCGCCCGACGATCCGGTAGTGCTGAATGTCGGTTCGCTGGCATTTGCCATGTCAAAGAAAATGATCGGGCAGATGCTGGACATCTATGAAAAGGAATTTGCGGATAAAAAATAAACGCGTATGGAGGTAAGGACCATGGGTTTAACAGAAAAGAGACGGATCGGCGCAGGCATGCTCAAGAAACTGATCGTCATGTTCGTTATGATCGCGCTGCTGATACCCTGCGTATCGGGCGTGACCGGGGCAAACGCTGCAGTCGTCGGAAAGACCAAGTGGGCTTCTGCGGAACTGAACTCGAAATCGCAGCCCGTGCTCAAATGGAAAGAAGTATCGGGAGCCACTGGCTACAGGCTCTACAGAAAAACCGATGACTCCGCCAAATGGATAAAGGTCACCACAACAAAGAAAACCTCAGCCACGGACAAAAAAGTAGCGGAGTCCGTTACCGAGGTAAAATACCGCGTCCGGGCATATAAAACAAAGGAAAACGGCAAAAAGTCCTGGGGTAAATACAGTTCCGTAAAGACACTAACGATAGACAGAGGCGGATCGGGACAGAACGGAAACAACGATCCGGGAAAAGATGAGAGCTCAAAATACCCGAGCGCGGAAGAGGCTCGCGCGGCGATCTACGCGCTGCAGGCAGATTATCCCGAAGGCAGGCCATGGACCAATGCGAACTCTTATGTCTGGGGCTATGATGTGGCCATCGGCCTCGGGTACGGAGGCTATACCGGATACGGCTGTCAGGGCTTTGCCATGATCGCGAGCGATGCAGCATACGGGAAAAGCACACCGGCTTATCAGTTTACCGATACAAAACGCATACTGGTCGGTGATATCCTTCGCATCAGCAACGATACGCATTCTGTAGTCGTACTTGCAGTTGACGGGAAGAACATCACCATCGCGGAAGGCAATTATAATTCGTCGATCCACTGGGGCCGTACGATAAATCTCGATACATGCGGATTTGTTTACGGATTTACCAGGGTACCGATCGAATAAACGATGATTATATTTTTACCTGAAGGTAGAGTTTTATCATGATCATCATAAGGGATCATACCCGGAATACACGGAGAAAAGCCATGAAAAACAACAAAGTATATCTATACGGTCAGATACTCGGGACACATTCATTTTTGCTGAAGGACGGTTTTTTGCAGCCGGACGAATATTCGGAGATCAAAGCGCAGTATTTTCTGCCGGGCGGTGAGACAGGCACGGCGGCTACGGTGCTCAGCTCACTCGGAGTGTCCGTCAAAATGGACGGAACCTGGATCGGCACGGAGGTCGCTCCGATGCTGAAAGAATTCTATGCAGGGAGATCCGTTGACCTGTCATCGATACATTTCCCTGAGGACGACCCCGGAGTCATGGATTATGTCGTGATCGCGGGGCTCGTGCGCTCACCTATGGGGCGGTTCCAGACACTTTTCTCGTCAGGCAAGAGATGGTGGAGTGTGCCTCGCGAGGAGGATATTGCGGAGGCTGAGGCTGCGGCGATAGATCCGTTTTTCGGAGAGGAAACCATGCTCGCCGCTAAACTCTGTAAGGAGCACGGGGTTCCGTTCGTGACGATCGACAGCCCGCATACATCCGAGCTTCACAGCATGGCGGCGATAAACGTTGTCTCGAAGGAATGTACCTCGCAGCACTATGCGGGTATGGATGCGGACGTGATCATGGAGCTCTTAAAGGAGACCACCGACGGTCTGACCATCATCACGCAGGGCGGAGGCGAGATGCTCTATGCGAGAAAAGGCGGCGAGATCCGCAGGATGAAACCGTTTGACGTTGAGGTTAAGAGCACGCTCGGCGCCGGCGATACGTTCAAGGCAGGCTGCACATACGCGCTGCTGCACGGGATGAGCGATGAGGAGACTGTCAGGTTTGCTTCCGCCTGCTCGGCTATCGCTATCTCGAGATTCCCGCTGCCGCTTAATCCGCCGACACTTGCGGAGGTCAACGCTATCTTAGGTAAGACTCAGGCCTGATCTGCTCTGCGATACATACAGGGAAGACCTGCCTGCCGCAGGCATATAGAATAGAGGTGAAATAATGCAGATACATGTATATACCCGTGAAATTGATCCCGCAAACTATCCGGAAGGACTGGCGGGAGCCATTCATTTTGCCTGCGTGACGGATGCCGGAGAGCAGGCGTTTAATCGTAACTACGGGATATTGTTCGCAAAAGGGACTATAAGGGACGACAATACCATACAGCCGATGAGGGCGCGCAGCCCGCGCATATTTGCGATGGAGGACGGTATTATCGGTATCTGCGCGGAGCGTATCCTCGAGGACGGCAGCGGCGATGAGACGATGGCGGGGAAGGCTCTCCTGTGGAAAACGAAGGATCTGATACATTTTACAGAAGAAGAGATCATAAGCTCCGACACACTCGCATCGTACAGTCTCTCCGAGCGACTCGAGATCGATGACTCGACAGCCATCGCCGCTCTCAGATACTGGAGCCCGATTATATGTGAGGAGATCATCATTCCCGATGAGATCGTCGCGCACTCGGAGCAGGATATCCTTGATGTAAAGGCTGTGATCCGCTACAGCGACGGCTCAGAGCGTGAGAAGAAGGTAAAATGGGATCTCGCGGATATCGATCTTGCAAAGCCCGGGAAATACAGGATCAGCGGGCATATCTCGCAGCAACGGTTCAGATTCCCGCTGGCAAACGGATACGGAGACCCCGTGATCTTTCCCTGGGAGGGGAAATGGTACTACATTTCCACCAACGATAATCTGAACGATATCGGCATATATGTGCGTGAGGCGGATGATGTTCACGGACTGTTTGCCGACGGCATAGAGGAGCATCTGATCCTGCCGTTCGATCCCGAGCGCGGATTTGAGCAGACCTTCTGGGCGCCGGAGTTTCATGTGATAGGCGGGGAGATGTACATACTGTTTGCGGTGAGCGGTCATGTATGGGGACCGCAGTGCCACATGATGAGGAAAAAGAAGGGCAGGAGCATCATCGAGGCGGACAGCTGGGAGGATCCGGTACGCGTGTGCAGGCAGGACGGCTCGCCGCTGGCTGCGGGCCCGATCACGCTCGATATGACTTATATTAAGGCTGAACGGCAGTCTTACGTTATCTGGTCCTACCGCGAGCATATCGGGCAGCCAAACGATTCCGGTTCCATGCTCTATATCGCATCGATAGACGAGTGTGAGCCTTGGAAGCTCACATCCGAGCCTGTGCTGCTCACGAGGCCGCTCTACGGCTGGGAAAACGTGTCAGGCACCATTAACAACGAGGGCCCGTACGCATGTTATTCGGACGGGATGATCTGTGTCACGTATTCCGGCGGTTCGGCCAATGCCTATACCTACGCGCTGGGGCTCCTTTCGGCGCGTGCGGACGCTGATCTGACCGACGTTGCGTCCTGGACCAAGAGCATCACGCCGGTGCTCACATTTTACTCTGTGCCCGGAGAATACGGACCGGGGCATAACGCGTTTTTCACAAACGGGGACGGCGAGCTGATGATATCCTATCACGGAGAAACGGCCATAGACGAGAGACTGCGCTGCGACGGCATCAGGAGAGTCCATTTCCGCAAGGACGGGACACCGTATTTTCAGATGTCCGCAGATGAGGATGTCGGGGACGCGGATGTATCGATGAATGTCGTCATCGCTCAGTAAAAAGAAAAGACAGTATGAAAAAGAATAAGACAATTGTAATAGATGAAAAAACGCCGCTGTTGATCCTGGCGGGGCCGATGTTTCTGGAGCTGCTCCTAAACACGATGCTCAACAATGTGGATATGCTGATGCTCAGCCACTATGATGAGATCGCGGTCGGAGCGGTAGGAAACGCAAATACCATCATGTTCATGATGAACATCCTGTTCAATGTCATCGCGACCGCTACGAGCGTGGTTGTTGCCCAGTATCTCGGGGCCAAAGAGCATGACAGGATGAACATGATCTACACGCTCGCATTCGTGGTCAACCTGATCGTCGGCGTGATCCTGAGCGGCACGTTCTGCGCGGCAAATCCTCTGATCATGAACCTGCTGAACGTATCGCCCGAGATGCGCCCGCATTCGATGATATATATCTATATCGTCGGCGGAGGCGGATTTATCTCCGCGGTGTTCAGCGTCATGCTGCAGATACTCAGATGCAACGGATACACCAAGGTCGGCATGTGGGTCTCACTGGCGATCAATATCATCAATATCGGCGGCAACTATCTGTTCCTGTACGGGCCGCTATCCTTCCTGAAAATGGGAGTGGCCGGAGTGGCGATATCGACCGTAGCGGCCAGACTGATCGCGGTGACCGTGCTTATCGCGTTTTTCTACGGCGCGAAGATCGGTAAGTTCTCACTGCGCCTGTTGAACCCGTTTCCGGGCAGATTCCTTGCGAAAATGGTCAAGATCGGTCTGCCTTCGGCCGGAGAGAGTCTGACCTATAACCTGTATCAGACCACGCTGCTTTCCTTTGTGAACAGTATGGGAAACGACTCCGTAAATGCCAGAGCTTACTGCAATACGATCATTTCTTTCGCGATAATCTTTTCAAACGCGTGCGCGATGTCCACGCAGATCATAACAGGTCATCTGGTCGGGGCGGGGAAGACCGAAGAAGCATATAGAAGAGTGTTTAAGACACTGAGGACATCGCTTCCGATAACGATAGCCCTGACATCGGTAAACGCGCTCATGTGCAGATACACGCTGGGTTTGTTTACAGAGAATCAGAATATCATCGCGCTGGGGCAGAAGATAATGATAGTGGATATCATTCTGGAGATCGGGCGATGTCTGAATCTGACTTTTGTCAACAGCCTGAAGGCTGCGGGAGCATATGTTTTTCCTCTAATCGCGGGCATCGTCTGTAACTGGGGGCTGGGGCTTACGACAGGCTACGCGGTCGGCGTGGCCCTGGGCCTGGGTGTCGCCGGGATATATGCCGGAACGGCTACGGATGAATGCATAAGAGGTCTGATAGTCATGTACTACTGGTACAAAAAGAAATGGGTCGGCAAATCGGTTGTCGGAGAAAAGACCGGGGAGGGATAACATATGACGAAAAGGAAAAAACTTCGTAAAAACCACTTAAAGAGAAATCCGTGAGATTGTTTATGAAACCTTGTATAACGGTACATTTTCTGATATAATATCTCTATGCTTTTTGCTTGTTATAAGCAGTTGAGTTTGTTATATGGAGGTGTGGAATGAAAAAACGTATTTTTTGGGTACTTGCGCTGTTTGCGCTTACGATTGCATTTGTGATGCCTGCGGGCGGCATACGGGTCAAGGCAGCGGACAAACTGATCGAGAAGTATTTCCCGAAGGGGATCGAAAAGATCAAGCCCTATAAGCCGATCATCAATATTGATGAGAACGATACTCACTGGATCAGTGCTATCGTAAAACAGAGCGATGATGTACTTAAGCTGGTCAGGGACTATGAAGCAAGCACTGAATACGTAGAGTTTAAGAATGACTGGTATGAAGATGAATTTACAGAATTTGAAGTAAAATACGGAATTAACGCATTTGAGACAACAGTTCAGTTTGACATCTCGATAGATGGCGGGGACTGGCAGTATAATAAGAGTTGGGACAAAAAGGAACAGGATGCTTACGCGGACGGATTCACCTTTTATGAGAACTTCGGCTATGGTTCCGATGACAATACCGCGGAGTTCACTCTGATGGAGGCCGGTCCGGCAGCTGACGGAAAGCTGTTAAAGAAGACAGTCAAAAATGAGCAGTTTGACCTTAAGAACCATACCTTTAAGGTAAGATACCGTTACTGCATCCAGTTTGGATTACTGGATGACTACGAAGCAGGCTTGCAGTATTATTTCACAGACTGGTCGGATACTGCCACTTTCGGAAAGACGACCGATCAGAATCTTGAGATACCGGATGAAATGCCGGCTCCCGATACTTCTAATCCTAAGAGAGAGCTGGATGAAAGTGGAAAATGGGGCGGTTATGTTTCAATGATGACCCATTTCTCGCACGATGTTACCGATGCTGCGACAGCCATCTACTTAAATACCGGAGAGCGTGAGCCGTTCCTGATCGTTGTCGAAGCGGCTGTGGATGATCTGAGTGAGAAGAAATTTGACTACGAAGGTTACATTGCAAATGCCGTATGGCTTTCCGACGGACAGCGAGGTATAGGATTTGATAAAGCAGATACTTTTACCGAGAAGTCCAGGATCCTTATCAGAACAAAGCTTCACTGTGATACATTAGGCAAGGATTCAAAGTATGATTACGCGGTAGATCAGGTAAAGGGTCTCAAGGCCAAGACGACCAAGACCACATCGATCAAGCTTACCTGGTCGAAGGTATCCGGTGCCGAGTTCTACGAGATCTACAGCGGCGACGACAAGCTCCTCGGAACCTCAAAGACCAACAGCTTTACGGTCAAGAAGCTGAAGGCCGGAACGGGCTACGATTTCAAGGTCCGCGCGGTAGTTGACAAGGTGTTCGTCGGACTCTTCAGCGATACATTAAAGACTCCCACGAAGCCTAAGAAGGTTTCCGTGAGCAGCGCGAAGATCGCAAAGGATACCGCGACCGTCACATACAAAAAGGTTACCGGTTCGGGTTATCAGGTACAGATCGCTTCGGATAAGAAATTTAAGAACGACCTTGCGAAACTCGAAGTGAAGGGCGCAGCGGAGGTCAAGGCCGTAAAGGACGGATTGAAGGACGGAAAGGCCAAATATACACGCGTACGCGCTTACGTTACCTACGGAGGCAAGACCGTTTACGGCGCGTGGAGTAAAGTAAAAGAAATCAAGTAAAAATGTTTTTATTGAGAAATATCGGGCAGAGATTTCATTCTCTGCCCGATTTTGCATTATACACATCTGTTATGATGTGTATTTTTTGTGCGTTTTTTGAGTATGTGAATTAAATACGCGTTTTGTGAGAATCACGGGATTTCAGAGTGTTAACGAAACATAATGTGAAATGGTTTAGGAAATCGGAGTATTGTTTAGGAAACAAATCGTGGAAATTTAGAATAAATAGTTGATATTTTGAATCGAGTGAAAAACGAAAACATGCTAGAGTATGGGTAGTAATAAAGGGGAGAAATTTTTAACCCAAAGGAGGAACGTATGAGAAAAAGGTATCAATTCAAAAAGCTTATCTCTGTTGTCCTGGCGTTTGCCATGATACTGGGATGCTTCGCGAGCGCTGATGTGCAGCGGACAAAAGCTGACGCTGACACTGAGGCAGAGGCCCCCGCGACCGTTGCCGACGAACTGTGGATCGACGTCGACGGCAAGCCCGATGAGTGGGGACTTATTTCGAACATGGCAGACGCACCTGCCACATTTGCTTATATCAAAGCGGTTAAGACTGCGGATTATCTCTATATCGCGGCTAAGACCGCAGATACGCCCGCAGCGGCACCCGCGTGGTATATGGGCATCAATTCCGACGGCGATACAGCTACGGGATACAATGATTACAACGGCGCGGATTACTGCGTACTCGGCGATTCAAAGCTCTATAAGAACACAGTTCCGGATGACTGGGCATTTGAAGATGCAGTCGATCCCGGTTTTGCTTTTGTTGCGTCGGAGGACGGTTCTTTCGTAGAGGCCAGATTCAGCCTTTCCGTTATCGGCGACAGCGATAAGCTCAGCTTTGCCATGCTTGACGGCGGCTGGACATATGTGTATAAGACCGGCTCGATCGTTCCCGCATACAAGGCAGCCATCGGAGCTATAGGCGGCTGGGACGGCAATGCATTTACAAATAACGGCTCTGACGGTGCGTATATCGGCGCAGAGTATATTTCCCAGGAAGTTACCGAAAAGGGTCTTGCGGTTCATTTCGTAAAGGCTTACGGCGGATCGAAGACCAGATTCTGGATCAACCTCGGAGAGGGCGTTGATCTTGCAAAGGCAGAAAAGCTCATTATCAGCTATTCGAGCGATAAAGAGATCAATTTCGATCAGTTTAAGTTCTATTTCTACGATCAGGTAGGCAGCGAAGGCAGAAAGGAGCTCTGCTCACTGGATGGCTTTACGAATGACTGTGACGGTCTGATAACGCTTACGATCCCTACGGGTCTTTCGGGTGTTGCAAAGACCATCAGAGCTTACTCAAACGACCTGACAAAGAGTATCCCCGATGATACACACGTATTCTTCAGGGGCATCGATTTCACCGGCGAGGCTGATTCCGGTTCAGCGACCATCATCCCCGAGGGAGAGAACTTCAACATCGACGGCAACAACTCCGACTGGAGAGACATCAGCAGCATCCTTGATGCTCCCGAGGGTATCTTCGACAGGGTTGCGGCATGCTTCGACGATGAGAATGTTTACTTCCTGTTCAATGTAAACGATGTCAAGAAGTGGGCGACCATCCATATCTTCATGGACAGCGATCAGAATGCGGAGACAGGTTTCCAGAACGGCGGCGGCTTCAACCACCTTCTTGAAGGAACCAGCATTTATGAGAGTGACGCCGGCGAATGGCCCGATACCAAGATCGGACAGGCTACCGTCGCGAAGTCAAAGGACGGCGCTACCGTAGAGGTTAAGCTTTCTAAGGCAGCCATCGGATTTACCGGTGACAAGCTTCCTTTCAGAATCGAGCTTGTAAACGAGAACTGGTCCACAGTTGCTTCTTACCCCGGAGCCGGAACCGTTGACGCGCTTGCGATCGATGAAGCTAAGATCAACTCGACACAGCCCTACATCGATAAGTTTGCCCTGACCATGCCTGAGATCTACTCCCTGACAGAGCAGGCAACCAAGGACGGCGTTATCGGTACCTTCTCCGCAGAAGGCGGCGACGGCGAGAACTATGTTTACGCATTCGCGTTCAGCAGCCAGTACGGTCCCGACAATTCCAAGTTCAGGATCGAAGGCGACAAGCTGATCGTTGACGCAAAGGTACTTGCTCCCGGCGAGTACAGGATCTATGTAAAGGTTAAGAGCGGCGATCGCTACGATTTCGGAACATTCGCGATCGTAGTCAACGCTTCGGTAGGTACCAAGATCACCGAAGATATCTTCAACGGACACAACGGAGAGTGGTTCGCGGTTAACTATTCCACCGCAAACCCGATCCCTAATCTTACACAGTTAAGGGCAGCGGCCGATTCCGGGTATCTCTATGTATTTGCCGCAGCCAACAGCCTTACCACAGCCGTTAAGTTCTACATCAGCGACGGCATCACGGCAGGCAAGGACATGAGCGCGAACTGGTCGAATGCTTCCGATATGGCGTTCATGATCGATTTCCAGGGCAACATCTACGCATACAACAATGGCAGCTTTGAGACTACCGGCGCTAAGGCTGAGGTTGCTCTTGCCGTAACAGGCTTTGAGGCAAAGATCCCGCTCTCCGTATTCGCGGGCGGTGCCGAAAAGTTCGGAGTGGCCTGCGATGACGGCGCCGGCGCGCTTCTTCCCAATATCGAGACTGAGCTGCTTACGGTTACCACGCCTCTGGCAGGCAACGGACCCGCGATCACCGCTGACGGCGATCCTTCCGAATGGACCGATGAGTTCAAGGTCGGCGTAGGTACAGGCTCGATGGGCGATATCTGGGCGGCACGCACAAAGGATTATCTCTACGTTATGACTTATGTTGACGTAGATGCGAGCGAGATCGAGAGCGACCATTCATATTCGACAAACCTTTATATCGACTCTGACGGCAATCCTTCCACGGGTTACGCATACAAGGAAATCTATACTGAGGCAGGCGGCGACTTCCTTCTTCAGGACTGGTACATCACAAACCAGGAGTTCTCTTATAAGACAGGCAACGGAGCAGGCTTCGGATTCTCACATTCGGCAGGCGGCTGCGGCGACAATCTTGACTGGAAGGTTACAAAGCAGATCGAAGGCACCAACAGATTCTGCATGGAGTTCAGGGTTCCCATCGCGAAGATGGCTGCCGTTTCCTCACTGGCTATCGATGACATTCTTGTATCGGTACAGAGAGACGCTACGGTAAGGACCACATTCCCCGGCGTTACAAAGGCGTTCGGAGAAGGCACACGCTATTCACGCGTACCCAAGTACGGCACGAGCTTCGATATCACCATCGACGGCAAGTTCGCCGACTGGAACGCTATCCCCAACGTTGTTACCAACACCGCTGAGGAGAATGTATACAATCTCTACGCAACAAAGTCACAGTACAAGCTCTACACGATGCTCCTTTCGGAGAACGGAGATCTTGATACAAAGACAAGATTCGTTATCAATGTAAACGACAGCACCGGTTACAGCTACTTCGGTTTTGCAAACGCCGATTACGTTGTAATGAACGGCAATCTCTACACCGTTAAGTCGAAGAACAGGATCGGCAATAAGATCAAGTCGGCCGACATCACTTACGGAAAAGACTCGATCGAGATGAGACTCTATCTGGAGGATATCGGCAGCCCCGAGAACATCAAGATCGCGGCACTGGCAAAGGACAAGACGGTCAAGGTTCCTTCGAAGCGCTACATGAACGTTGCCGGCGAAGTTGATATGTACTACGCTGACGGCTATGTATATCCTTACGAGAACTTTGACGTATACAACAACCCTTACAAGGGATGGACGGCATGGGCTAACGTAAGCGCAAACGACATTCCCAATATTGGTTATGACTTCAACCTGACCTACTTCCCCGTAACATGGGATGACATCGAGACCGTAAAAGGCGTATTCGACTGGTCATACGTTGATGATAAGTATCAGCTCGAATACTGGAAGGAAAACGGCGTAAGAGTTAACTTCAGATTCGTTATGGATACTCCCGAACCTCTTACGGGTTCAAAGAGAAAGGTTACTTACGGCGAGGTTGTCGACAAGGCATTCATCGCAAAGAATAACCTGACAGAGAACGGTGTTGTTACCGAGCGCAAGATCAAAGAGCTCTTCGCGACCGGAAACTACCGCGCGGATATCCCCGCATGGCTGGTAGCAGATCTGTGCAACGAAGTACTTGCAGGGAAGTATGAGAACGCAGGTACCTTCTACAACTGGCCGAGCGCAGACGTCCTCGGCGGAGCCGGCTTCTCACCCAACTATTATTCAGAGATGCTCATCGACCGTCATGACAAGATGATCGAAGCATTCGCTGCAAAGTTTGACGACGGTTCGATCACAGGCTTCGCGCAGGTAGGTTCCTTAGGACACTGGGGCGAGTTCCACACCTGGCCTGAGGCAGGCTCGTTTACCGAGTACAATTTCGGTTCCGGTGAGTTCCCGGATCCCGAGACCGCAGGTCTGTACGCAAAGGCATATACCGATCACTTCAAGACGGTTAAGATCGGTATCCGCTATCCTTATCCTTTCGCAGCCAAGAACGGATTCGGACTCTTCAACGATATGTTCGGAGATCCCGAGGGCACGGATATGTTCCTCGGTGCTATCGAGAACGGCAACACCAACAACATGATCAATCCCAAGCCTACCGACGTGGCAGACTCGAGGATGCCCGATTTCTGGAAGACGAATTACTCCGGCGGTGAGTTCTCTCACGGAGATGTTTTAAGAGCTGTTGATGACGATTCCATCATGGATACGATCTCATTCATCAAGGACAGCCATACTTCGTGGCTCGGCCCCTGCTCGCCCTGCGATCTTCTGGACGGTGATTTCGATGCTTACACTTATGAAGCAAATATCCATTATCTCCAGAGGATCATGGGTTACCGCTTAAGCGTCAAGAGCGCGAGCTATACTCCTTCGGTTGCGGCCGGCGGAAAGCTTAAAGTAAGACTTAACTGGAGAAATACAGGTGTTGCTCCTT
Organism: Lachnospiraceae bacterium; assembly: GCA_016288005.1. Taxonomy (GTDB): domain Bacteria; phylum Bacillota; class Clostridia; order Lachnospirales; family Lachnospiraceae; genus RUG11977. The sequence goes on along the minus strand of JAEEXY010000014.1, from coordinate 37,495 downwards.
TCTACTACAGCTGGCCCGTAGAGGTTTCGCTCCTCGATGTGAACGGCAATGTAGCAGCCAGAGCCGTTACAAAGGATGATATCAGAAAGTGGATGCCCGGAGATTCGATCTCCATGTCTGCTTCGGTAGCTATTCCTGACGATCTGGCAAACGGCATTTACACGGTAGCGGTTGCGATCCTTGATCCCGATACCATGAAGCCTGCAGTACATCTTGCGATGGAAGGCGGCAACAAGGATCTCAGATACGGTCTCTACTACATCACGGTCGGACTCTCCGAGTTCACCAAGGACACGGTTGACGAAGATCTCAGATTACTGACCGGCGATGCCGACGGACTCCTGTTCACGGCAAAGAAGCCTTCAAAGGTTACGATCTGGCAGTCGACGATCACGCCCGGCACCACGGTTTACGTATACCGTTACAACAAGAATGACAACAGCCTTGCAGAAGTTGATGTTTCAGCATCGACGGACGGCAGCGGAAAGCTCTCATTCACGGTTAACAGGGCAGGAACCTATGTAGTACTTGACAGAAAGATTAACTGATAAGGAGACAAACATGAAAAGAGGTAATATTAAAAGGTTTATTGCCCTGATACTTGCAGTGGCGATGCTCCTTCCGGGCGTCCCTTACAGCAATGTCAAGGCAAACGCGGCTGAAACCGCTGCAGCGGTCGGACAGGAGATAGATCTGCCCGGCGGCCTGATCGGTACAGTAAGCGGCGTTGCGGAGATGATCCCCGCAAATATCAAACTGGAAGATAATGATACAGATCTTATCTTTGCCGAAGAGCAGCCCGAAGACGGCGTTAAGCTGGTTGTGAACTCCGCTAACGGCCATGGCGGTAAGGTAAGAGACAGGATCCAGAACTTTAACGGCGGTGAGGGCGTTGTGATCACCGAAGGTACTCAGTTCTACCTTGAGTATGAAGCATCGGCTGATTTCGACCTCACAAAGCTCAGCCTTGAAGGAACAAACTCCGCAAACGGCTGGACGGTAAAGAATAAGTTCAGCAGCATCGGCATTTCCAACGGCGTTGCTGTATATACTGTTTCAGCAAGTTCCGACGCGGAAGATAAGCTGTATGACATCCGTATCAAGGCAGACGCAGGTAAGTTCCCCGACGGTTCCACACTGACCATCAAAAAGGCTTACTTTGTGAGCGACCTTAAGTCGGCACCCGCAGAGAACCCTCCTGTTTACGAAGGCATTCAGCTCCAAGAGAAGAGGACTGCCGGCAAGATCCGCGGCACAGTAGTGGCTTTCTCGGAGCCTGATAAGGATAACTACTATGTAGAAAGCGGTAATTTCAAATATGCCGAAGAGCAGCCTGAAGACGGTGTGCGCTTTGCTTATCCCGGAAGCGGCAGTATCAGGAACAGGATCAAAAATTTCACCACTGCCGAAGCAGCTACCGGTGCTGCAGTATCGATCAGCTCCGACATTCGTTTTGTGATCGAATACGAGTCAACAGGTAATTTTAGCTTCTCACAGTTGACCATTCAGGGAACGAAGGCTGAAGGCGGATGGGACAACGACTTTGAATTCAGCGTTCTGAACGAAAGCGACGGCGCAGCTGTATTCTCCGTGGCGGCTAAAACAGAATCGAGCGATCTGTATAATGTACGCCTCAAGGGTGACAGTGTTAATTATACCGAAGGCACAACATTAACGATCAAGAACGCTTATTTCCTGACCGATATCGAGGAAGTAACCGAGCCCGTCGATCCCGTAGATCCTGTAGATCCTGTAGATCCTGCAGAAGGCTTTGTGGTCGGCGCTAAGAAAAAGGTCGGCAAGATCGAAGGTACCATCAGCGGTATCGTTAAGGCTGATACGACCAATATGATCATGGAATCGGGTCAGCCCGATATGAATCCTGCGGCAGAGCAGCCCGAAGGCGGTGTAAAGTTTGAAAAGACAGCTGACGGAAGCAAGATTAGAAACAGGTTCTATGTGAACGAAAAAGACGGAGCTGGCATAGCAGAGGGCGACAAGTTTGTCATCGAGTATGAAGCGTCCGGAGACTTCGATCTTTCCATGCTTCATTTCTGGCCTCAGATCGTTGCAGACGGCGGATATGAAGACATTGCCGAGCTCTCTGTCGATGAGATCAAAGACGGTCTAGCGGTATACAGTGTTCCGGCAAACTATGAAGACGGAAAGATATATTCCATAAGGATCAAAGATAATGGGGCTGACATTGTACCTCGCGGCGCATGGGTAACCTTTAAGAATGTATATTTCCTTACCGATGTCAAGGCTGCATCGACCGAGATCGATCCCAACGCAAATCCTGTAGGACAGGAATATGCAGTAGGTGATCTGAGCGGAACCATCAGTGGTTACGTAAAGCTCAACAAGGACAATATCTTCGTTGAGAGCGGCTGTGATCTGGCTATCCCCGCGGCTCAGCCCGAGGTCGGCTTCAAGCTTGAAAAGGCAAGCAAAGCCAAGATCCGCAACAGATACTACATCAACGAAGGCAACGGCGTCGTATTAAAGAAGGGCGACAAGCTCATCATCGACCGCGAACTGATCAACGATCTTGAGCTCGAGAACATCAGCCTTCAGCCTCAGGTAACAGGCAAGGACGCATTCGAGGATACGCCTTATCTTACGTATGTAAATACCATTGATAACAAGGCGATATTCAATATCCCCGATTCCCTCGAAGGACAGACACTTTACGCGCTGCGCGGCAAGGCAAATGCGGAAGACGCTGAAAATGTGTACGTAACACAGGGTTCGGCGATCATCATCAAGGGCATGTACATCCTTACCGATGTTGTCGATAACTCAGAGCCCGCAAAGCCTGCTTGCCCTTACGAGATCAGCGCGAATGTTCAGGGTATCGCGGTTACTTACTACAATGACATCTTCTCCCGCGGCGTAGCGTGGAGAACAAGCAATAATGAAGCAACTGATTCGGTGCTTCAGGTGATCAACAAGAACGACGTAGAAGATATCTCGGAGTTCTGGTGGGATACGGATAAGGTCGTAACGATTCCCGACTACTTCTGCAAATCGTTTACCAACAGCTCAAAGGACGCTACGGTTTACACCTGCCATAAGGCTCATATCGAGAACCTTCTCGACAAGAACGTTTACTACTACAGAGTCGGAAGCGAGACCTCCGGCTGGTCAAGACCCGGCACGATGACTATCGATTCCGAGCTTGATGATTTCACATTTATTCATGTAACAGACCCTCAGGCTACTTCGGAGTCTGAGTACAGACAGTTCGAGAACCTGCTCCGCGAGGCTTATAAGAAGCTCGGGAAGACCGGTTCGGCACATGTCGGCACCATTGATACAGGTGATATCACCAACGAGTGCCATGACGGCAAGGTATTCATCGATGAGTTCAACATGTCACAGGATTTCGACGCGGACGATCTGATGAACACCGTTATCGTTCCCGTTGCGGGCAACCACGACGTAACCGAAGATATTTTCTGGTCGATGTACGATATTGATTTCCAGGATTATTGTACTGACGGAAAGCACAATACTCACAGGACCGGCGCATGCTACAGCTACCAGGTAGGCAATGTGTTCCTGCTCGGTTCGAACTCGAACGAGTCGGGTAACCTTGACAGCCATCCCGCTAACGGTGAGTACGACTCAAAGGCCGATTATCACGAGCAGTACAACTGGATCGTGTCTCAGCTCGAAAAGGCGGCACAGCTTCGCGAGGAAGGCAAGATCAAGTGGATCGTTTACCTGACCCATGCAGGCATGATGTCGGTAGGTTATCACACGATGGACGGCGGATCGCGCTGCCTGCGTGCGAATATTACACCGCTCCTTGCAAAGTACAAGGTTGACCTTGTTCTCCAGGGACATGACCATGCATACACCAGAACGGTTCCTTACTACTACGGCAAGGATCTGAACGGTCAGCAGTTCTCGGGATACCAGAGCAACGAGCGTGAGACCTTCAAGGGTCACGGCGATGTATCCTACGACAATCCTTTCACACCCGAGATCGAGTATGAAGGTGACAGGATCTGGAACGTTGAGCCCGAAGGCACACATTACATCACCATTAACTACGGCGGCACCAAGTCTCTTGAGATATCGAAGGACAACGCCGAGGCACGTTATCAGATGCCCGATCAGTGCATCCTTGACGGACTGGCAGTCAGCCCGATCAACGGTATTGAGTGCGGTCTGAAATACGCTAAGCAGTTCTTCGCTCTGATCAGATTCAGCGGCGACGTAATGACATACGATACCTACTGCTTCTCAGGCGGAAAGAGTGATCTGTTCGATACCTTCACGGTTATCAAGGATGGCAATCATGAGCCCGACCTGGACAAGAAGCCGGTAGAGTTCACAGGCGTTTACGTAGAGAGCAAGGAGTACGACGGCAAGGCCGCCAGACTTGAGGCAGATGATATTCTTGCGGTTATACCCGGTACCGAAGAAGAGGAGATCCAGTTCACGGATTACGACAAGATCGTTTACACCGTAACAGGTACCCTCGCAAACGGCAGCCAGTACTACAGGACCGATAAGCTCCCGAAGGAGATCGGTAACTACACGCTGCACATTACACTCAGCAATGCATCCGCGTTCTTTAAGGGCGAGACAACTATCGATTTCAGCATTACCGCAAAGAGCGCACCCATCATTATCAGCAATAAGGATTACATCGGCGGTCTTACAGCAGGCACTCTGCCTGTAGGCGGAAGGATCGAGTTCGAAGAGATCGATGTTCCGGTTGCACCCGGCGGAACAGGCACCGTACCGATCATCATTCCTCCTATCGTTGATGATGACGAGGAACCCGGAGACAGCGGCAATACTCCCGGACAGGTAGATATTGACAATCCCGGAACACCCGAAGGTACACCTTCCGAGCAGGTTGATATCGACAACCCCGAGACCCCCGAAGGTGCGGCAGCCGAGGCAGAAGAGATCGAGGCTGAGTACTTCTCGAAGGATAAGGAGTTTACCGGCAAGAAGCTCACAGGCTTTGATGTTGAAGTTGAGGATGTTAAGTCCGGAGAGCCCAAGACCGTCAAGGTTAAGGTAAGTTCCAAGAAGATCGGCAAGGCCGGCAGGACTCTCTACCTCTACAAGGTTGACAGAGAGAATAAGAAGCTCCTTGAGACGGTCGATACCGAGATCAGGGTTGATGCCGACGGATATGTTGAGTTTACAGCATATGCTGAGGGTGAGTATGTTCTCGTATCGAAGAAGGCATCTTCGAAGACGGTCATCACTCTGGACGACCAGATCAGCGTTAAGGAGAAAGTCAGCGTAAAGGCAGGCAAGACAAAGAAGAAGGCTATGGGTCTTGTACTTCCTCCCGAGCTTAAGGGCACAAAGGTTACATATTCCTCGAGTGACAAGAAGATCGTTAAGATCAGCAAGAAGGGTACCGTAACAGCTGTTAAGAAGGGCAAGGCTAAGATCACCGTTAAGGTAACGCTTCCTGACGGAACGGTTAAGAAGTTTGAGACAACCGTTACGGTAAAATAAAACAGTTCCATTCAGAGGGACGGTTCTTATATCCCTCCCGCCGTATAAGGTGTGGAGGCGGGCGAGGGAACCGTCCCCCTCTGTATTTGATCGCACGGGGTGACTATACGCTTGTTTTGGAACGCTTTTTGGATTAAACTGTGCATAACGGAGGAAGGCGGTTCCGATAAGGAACCGTGCGCAAAGCGATGAAAAAGAACACCGAGGATCTGTTTACGGCTCTGATCTGTTCGGCGGACAGCGATATGCGGAAAGAGATAGCGGACTGGCTCGCAGATGCCGGGCGGTTTGAGGCATTTGAGGCGAAAAACGCTCATAACGCGCTGCTGGAACAGACAAGAAGAAAGCCTGAGGTTATGATCGCAGACATTGATATGCTGCGGTCTTATCATGATGACTTCGTGAAGAAATGCAGGGCAAACGACAGATACTGCACTTTGGTCCTCTACTGCAGGAAACAGGATATCGCGGCACTTTCCGAGCCGGTGCTTTTCGGAGTTTCTCCGGTGATAGCGGATCCCGCCGATGAGGAAAAACTAAAGCAGAATACCGCGGCTCTCATAGAGGAGCTGGAGCATAAAAGAGATATCGCGGCGGAGCGCAAACTCTTAAAGCTCGAAAACGATTCCTTCCGTTCCGTAAGCATCTTAAAGGAACTGATACAGGCCGCCGATGCCGAGCTGTCCGAGGAGGCAAAGGAGTTCAAGGCCAGGGAATTCAACGGCAGATATATAACGCTGATACTCATTCTGTCATCCGGGTCGTCGCTCTCGGGCGCCGAGAACAGGATCATGCAGATGCTGCTCAAATCGAAGTACGCAGAGTTTTTCTGCCTGAACATATCGAGAAACCGTGAGCTGCTCTTTACCGTTACCGACAAGATCCCGTACGAACGCAACCTGCGGGCATTCGGCGAAAAGCTGAGGAGAGGCATCAGGCTGGAGCTCGGATGTGACAGCACCGTGCTGATAAGCATTCCCTCCCAGAACGGAGTGGACCTGCTCTCGGCATATAAGAAATTCGACGTGCTCGAGGAAAACCGGTTTTTCCTAAAAGAGGGCGATGTGCTCGTCGACAGGGTTGCCTACACGCAGAAGGGCAGCGCCGATGAGAACGTGGAGACTCTCCTGATGCAGGTTTATGAGGACATAAGGTTCAGGGAGTTTAAAAAGGCCGCTGAGGGCATCCGGAGGACCGTGAGCCGCATAGAGCAGGAAGGCAGCATGAGCAACATCTATGTGCGCCATATCTTTATCGAGATTCTCAGCAGGCTGTCGCAGTATTCCGATGTCCTCACCAACAACGAGAGCATGGAGGCCGCGAAGTTCATACTGACTGTTCCCGATATATGGTCCATTGAGGAGAGCGTGCTCGCCATCCTCGAAAAGGCCGAGAAAAAGAAAAAGAGCAGCTATGCGAACGACAGCACGATGGTCGTTGACAAAGTTATCGCGATCATCCGCTCCGAGTATAAGAATCCCTCGCTCACCATGGAGTACATAGCACAGAGGGTTTTCCTGTCCCCGAACTATCTGAGCGCGATGTTCAGGAGGCTAAAGGGCGAGTCGATCAACAGCTTTATCAAGAACTACAGGCTCGAGCGCGCACGGGAGCTGCTGAAAAACAGCAACATAAAGGTCAAGGACATCGCCGGGCTCGTCGGATTTGCGAGCGATGGGTATTTTGCCACTGTTTTCAGAAAAGCCGAAGGCATGTCGGCGACCGAATACAGGGAGCAGAATTCAAAAAGATATTAAAGTGCGTATGAGCGGTTGTATTTTCATATAACTGCAATTATAATGATTTTGGTGCGTGAGCACCGCTGTTAATTGAATATGCATGCTCCGGTTCCGCATGAGCGGATCAGAGGGAAGTTCGGTGAGATTCCGTCGCAACCATCATTACTGTGATTGGGCGCTGCCCATAAGTCAGAATACTTGCCGGGGCGTGTTCGGTATGAACATTTTGGATATGAAAGTGCAACCGTTTAATCCCGTGGTCGGTACGGGATTGGTTTTGTGTGGGAAAAAGCATCTGTCATATTTTTAATGACAGGTGTTTTATTTTTGTCCGGGGAGTGATCGCCGGCAGCCTGCATAAGACACTATACCGCGGAGGTTTTGAAATGGACGGAGATAAGTTCACAAAGGAGCTCTGCATCGGTTTGCTTAGGGCGAAAGCGGATGAATTGCGGACCGGGGGCGAGGAGCGTTTCCCGAAGCGCGCTGATTTTTCGGAGCGTGAGGTAGTGGCTATCAAGGCTTTTTTCGGGCCGTGGCCGAGAGCTTTGGAGGCTGCGGGCTTAAAGGAACCGCGCGGGGATGAGAAAAAACTGAAAACGGTCGAAAAACGTATCAGATCCAAGAGGCGCCGTACCGAGGCAAAGAAACAGCAAAAATCATTAAGGAAAGAGGTTATGGATCAATGAAAAGATTTGCAGCTATGATTCTTGCGGCGGTTCTGGTCCTTTCATCGGCAGCGATCTCGGTTTCGGCCGAAGACGTTAAGGCTTATGTTACGATCGCGGATGAAAACGGAAAACTGGCTGTTGCAAGAGCGGAAGTTACCGCTTCCGACATCGACGGAGACGGTGCGATAACTATAAATGATGTACTTTATGCGGCTCACGAGAGCTTTTTCGAGGGCGGAGCCGAGGCAGGCTACGGTTCGGCGCTCGGTGACTACGGCCTGAGCCTTACAAAGCTCTGGGGCGTTGAGAACGGCGGTTCTTACGGCTACTATGTTAACGACGCATCCGCATGGAGCCTTACCGATCCCGTTAACGCAGGTGATCATGTATATGCATTTGTATATACAGACCTCGTAGGCTGGTCGGATGCTTACAGCTGGTTTGACAGCTCGGCAAAGAGCGTATCCGCAGGCGATGAGATCAGCCTCACACTCAGCTCGCTCGGCTACGATGCCGACTGGAATCAGGTTGTCAGCCCCGTAGAAGGCGCAAAGATCACCGTTAACGGCGAGGACGCAGGCGTTGTGACCGATGCCGAGGGCAAAGCGGTCGTTAAGCTTGACAAGTCCGGAACATATGTTATCAGCGCAAAGTCTGACACCATGACGCTGGTTCCGCCCGTATGCGTTGCAAGCGTTGCGGCGGCAGGTCTGCCCAAGACTGGTACTGCACCCGTATCTCTGTATGCCGCACTCGGCATGCTCCTGATCGCTGCAGGCTGCGCTATTACAGCAAATGAGAGAAAGAGAAGCAATGAGATCTAAGATTCTGGCATTGATACTGGCCTGCCTGATGATGGCGGCAGGAGCCGGTACACAATATTGCAGAGCGGATGCCGTTGATGACGCGAACAGCGTCATCAGCGGTATTGTCATGTTTAAAATGCAGGAATGCGGCGCGGCGAATACGGACGAATGGATCGAAAAGGATCTGGTCCCGAACGCAGGAGTTACTGCGGAAACCTATGCCTATGCGCTCGCAAAGGAAGGCGGACACGATCTTACGGGATATGCTGCGGCACTTTCGCGGTATCTGGCGGAAAACGAGGTTCGGGCAGCTACGACGCGACTCAAATACGCGCTGTGTCTCACGGTCGCCGACCGCGATAACCCCTACATTACCGATACCGTCAATGAGGCAGTCGGCGCGCAGGGCATCATGAGTCTGGTCTACGGGCTCCATCTGTATAATAACGGTTATGAGAGCGCGATATATCCGCCGGAGAAAATAATATCCGACATACTCGAACTGCGTCATGATGACGGCGGCTGGTCCGTGATCGGAGAATACTCGGATGTGGATGTGACCGCGATGGTCGTTCAGGCACTCGCAGGGAGTATCACAGATACTACGGCGGGGGACACTGATGAGGCCGTGGAGCTGCTGTCCCGGAAGCAGAACGCTGACGGCGGATACTCCGGCTTCGGTGCCGCAAACGCGGAGAGCACCGCGCAGGTATTGATAGCGCTTTCGTCACTCGGGATCGATGCCGCAGAGGATGAACGCTTCATAAAAAACGGAAATACGATATTTGACGGACTGGCCGCATACAGGCTGCCGGACGGGACCTATGCCCACATAGCGGGCGGAGAGAGCAATGCAACGGCGACAATGCAGGTTTTTGCCGCAATGGAAGCCTATGTGACGATGAAGGCAGGCGAAGGACCGTACTATGTGCTGGGAGAGGTGACAGGCACCGGGAACATGACAGACAATATGGTGCCGGGCACCGGAGGCACGGCAGATGGCGGCAGTAAAGACACGGTGGCAGGCACCGATGGTACGTTGGTGCCTGTCACCGGGGACAGTATAGGGGATGACAAAGACTCGGTGCCTGTCACCGGGAACAACACGTTGCCCGGCAGCATAGACAGTCCCCCGGCAGAGCAGGCTGCAGCCGTAAACTACAAACCTGTCGCATATGCCGTGATCGCCGGTCTTTTCGCATTGGCCTGCGCGCTGCTGTTTATCTTCAAAAAGCGCAATTACAAAAACTTTATCTTTGCTGCGGTCATTGCGCTGCTGGCGGTCCTGGTCGTATATAAGACCGACATCCGCTCGAAGGAGAGCTATTATTCGGGGACAGGTACCGCAGAGGCCGAGATCGTCGGGACAGTGACATTTACGATACGCTGCGACTCCATAGTAGGGGAGGCGTCAGAGTTCATCCCCACGGACGGCGTGATCCTTGGGAAAACAGAGTATGGTATCGTCGAGGGAGAGAGCGTTTACGATCTGCTGATCGGCGCTGTGCGTGAGAATGAGATACACCTCGAGAATAAAAAGACATCGGTGGGGGCGCACGGAGCATACTATATCAGCGGCATCAACCATATTTATGAGTATGAGTACGGCGAGCTCTCGGGATGGATGTATTATGTAAACGGCGAAGCACCCTCAGTCGGCTGCGGAGACTATATTCTGCATGACGGAGACGATGTCGCGTGGCTGTACACGCGCGAGATAGGAAGGGATATCGGACAGCAATGAAAGCTTTTGAGAGCTATAATCCCATATTTTTGTTTGTATATTTTCTGACCGTGACCGTGATATCGATGTTCGCGTTCAATCCTGTGATGATCGCGATCGCTCTCGTGAGCGGGATACTCATGACGCTTGTCCTGGCACGCGAGGGCTGCGGCAGATTTTTCATATATGCGGTTTTCATATTTGTCGTGACTTCCGCGGCCAATCCGGTTTTCAGCCACAACGGGGTCACCGTGCTGTTCGTGATGAACGACAATCCGGTAACGTTCGAAGCGGTACTCTACGGCGTGGGCATGGGAACGCTGATCTGCGCGATCCTCATGATCATGAGGGTGTTCACGCGGATCATGACGGGCGACAAAATGCTCTGTGTCATGGGTTCTGCGTCGCCGAAGCTGGCGCTGCTGATCACGATGACCTTCAGATTTATTCCGCTTTTCCACAGACAGGCGGTGAAAACGGAGCTCACGCAGCGCGCGCTGGGGCGGTATAACGGAGAAAACGCGATCGACACGATCCGCATGAAGCTGAAGATATTCTCGATGATGACTACATGGGGACTCGAAAACGGGATAGTGACCGCGGACAGCATGAGCGCGCGCGGATACGGCTCCGGGCGGCGCACATCGTTTTCCGTATACCGGTTCAGAAAAGCAGATGCGGTGATGCTCGCGGTGCTGGCGGTATTTGCGGGAACAGTGGCCTTTTTTATCGCGACCGATGCGGTCAGGTTCTCTTATTATCCGCAGATGAGCGGGATCGCGCACACACCCGCGGCGATCGTGTGTTACGTGCTGTACGGGCTGATGTGCCTGCTGCCTGTGATGAATGAGCTTGAGGAGAAGATCAAATGGAGATACTTAGAGTCGGGGATCTTGAATTCTCGTACCGAATAAACCCGGATAAAAAAGCGCTCGACGGGGTGAGCTTTTCCCTGGAGAGGGGAGACATGCTCTGTGTCTGCGGCGCTACCGGCAGCGGAAAATCAACGCTTTTGAAAATGCTCAAGCGCGAGCTGACACCCGTCGGGACAAAGAGCGGGCGGATACTGGTCTGCGGCAGGGACCCCGAGGAAATGGATGAGCGTGAGTCCGCGTCGACGGTCGGATTCGTGATGCAGAGACCCGAGCAGCAGATAGTTACCGACAAGGTCTGGCATGAGCTGGCCTTCGGGCTCGAAAACCTTGCGGTGCCCCAAAAGGAGATCAGGCGGAGGGTTTCCGAGATCGCGGGGTACTTTGGCATAGAGTCATGGTTTGAGATGAGCACCGACGAACTCTCCGGAGGCCAGAAGCAGCTGCTGAACCTCGCGGCGGTGATGGTCATGCAGCCCGAGATACTGGTGCTTGATGAGCCCACAGCCCAGCTCGACCCGATCGCCGCATCGAATTTCATAGCGACGGTGGTGAAGCTCAACAGGGAACTGGCGCTTACCGTGGTAATAGTTGAGCACAGGCTCGAGGACATCATCCCGGTATCGGATAAGCTGCTGGTGCTCGAAGAGGGCAGGACCGTCGCATTCGGGAATACGCGTGAATGCGTGGAGAAACTTATCGGTAATGCGAGGCTGCTCAGATCCATGCCGGCAGCGGTGAGGATATATGCTGCGACGCATGATCTGATAAAAAATGGGATATCGAATGACGGCAAAAGCGGTGATGCGGCCGCTTACTGCACGACTCTGCCGCTCGATGTCTGCGAGGGCAGGAAATATATAGAGGATAATTTCGGCAATGATGTGCGCTCAGAGACAGAGGCGCCCGACCGGCTCGCCGACGATGATATCGCGCTCGAATTCAGGGATGTGTATCTGCGTTATTCGCGGGACGGCAGGGATGTCCTGCGCGGGATGGACCTGAAGGTCCGCCGCGGGGAGATATTCTGCATACTCGGCGGAAACGGCGCGGGCAAATCAACTGCAGTGAGTGCGGCTGCAGGCCTTATCAGGCCGTATTCGGGACAGATCAGGGTGTTCGGAAAGAGGATCCGGGATTACAGCGGGCAGGAGCTCTACCGCAATTGCGTCGCCATGCTGCCGCAGGATGTGCAGACGGTTTTTACCGAGGACAGCTATAACGGGCGGCATCCTTACGACCTGTCGGGCGGAGAGCAGCAGCTGGCGGCACTGGACATAGTGCTGCGGACAGAGCCTCGCCTGCTGATACTCGATGAGCCGACCAAGGGCATCGATGTATATGCGGCGGAGCAGATGGGAGAGAAGCTTAAAAGTCTGGCCGAAAGCGGTGTGACTGTTGTTATCGTCACGCATGATGTGGAATTTGCGGCACGGCTGGCAGACCGGTGTGCCCTGCTGTTTAACGGTGAGATAACCTCGTGCGACAGGGCGAAAGCATTTTTCTCGGGCAATTATTTCTATACAACGGCTGCAAACCGCATGACGCGCGGATACTACGATGGCGTTGTGACTGCGGAGGATGTCGTGAGACTGTGCGGGCTGAACCCTCTTGATGCAGAGTCCGGTGAGAAGTTTTAATGACTAACCGGTATTGTCGGTGTCGTATGATCAGGATCGTATAAGACGAAAGAAAGAATCGGATTATGATAGTTATAAAAAGCAGCAGACTGCGTGCCGCATTGCGGATAATAATACCGTTTATAGTGATACCGGCGCTGGTGCTCATAGGCGTGTATGTGTTTGAGGATAAGATGTACGCCTATATCTCGCTTGTGATAACGATCCTCGCGATCGTGCTGTTCATAAGCGGATTCGAGCAGAGGAAGATAGGTACCAGACGGATGGTGCTGGTCGTAGTGCTGACCGTCATGTCGGTGGTGGGACGCTTTATACCGCTGATAAAACCCGTGACGGCCGTAACGGTGATCGCGGGAATCTACCTCGGAGGAGAAGCGGGGTTCCTTGTTGGGGCCATCTCCGCGGTGATATCGAATTTCTTCTGGGGACAGGGACCGTGGACACCGTTCCAGATGTTCGCGTGGGGACTGATCGGACTGATAGCGGGCTTAGCCGCAAAACCGCTGAAAAAGAGCAAAATACTGCTCCTCGTTTACGGAGCGCTGGCCGGCGTGATCTTTTCATTTATAATGGATATATGGACCGTGCTCTGGTACAACAACGGTTTCGATATCAAACTGTATCTCGCGGCTGTCGGGACTGCGGTTCCGATGACGGCCGTTTACGCAGTCTCCAATGTGATATTCCTGTTGGCGCTGGCCGATCCGATCGGCAGAAAACTGGACAGGATCAAAACCGTATATGGGATATGAATTTTGAAGATAAGGGTAAGACAAGGGGACGGTTCTTCTGTCTGTGTGCAGGCAGAAGAATCGTCCCCTTGTCTTTGCTTTAACGAGTTTATAGAAAGTTTATAAAAAAGATTAGCACTCACTATTGACGAGTGCTAACAATTGTGTTATAACGAATATAGAACAAAGGTAACAGATGATTTGTTCGGAACAAACAGTATATCAACCGGGCGTTGTCCCGGAATCATAAGGAGGTAGTATTATGTATATGCCCAGTTTATTCGGAGAGAATTTGTTTGACAGCTTTTTTGATGATTTTGCAAGACCCGTCCGCCGTGAGGTTAAGTTCCGCGAGCCTGCCGGATGCGCTATGAAGACCGATGTTAAGGAGAAGGATGATGCTTACGAGCTCGACATCGAACTCCCCGGTTATTCAAAGGATAACGTTAAGGCAGAGCTGAAGGACGGTTTCCTTACCGTCAGCGCTGCCGTTGAGAAGAACAACGATGAGAAGGATAAGGACGGCCGCTACATCAGACGCGAGCGCTACAGCGGATCGTGCAGCAGGAGCTTCTACGTAGGAGAGAACGTTACCGAGGCCGACATCAAGGCTAAGTTCGATAACGGCATCCTTAAGATCAGCGTTCCTAAGATCGAGGCTAAGCCTGAGGTTGAGCAGAACCACTACGTAGCTATCGAAGGATAAAACTTCGCTTTTCTTTCCCATAAATCTGATCCCTGCGGGGCCGGACATGAATCCGACCCCGCAGGGATTTTTTTGTGATAATGGTGGTCAGGGGAAGACATGCCTTGCTGTCACAAAACAGTTTGCTGATTCGGATGCATGTGGTATACTTGAAGATGATATAATTTTGGAAGAAAAGCTTTTACATATAATGTGTGAGGTGGACAAAGAGAGCGATGGCATTTAACGACAAGAGAGATGATATAAATATAAACGGAGATCCGGACGATAAGCTTGATGAGCTGGAGGCGGCGTACGCGGCAGACATGAACCGGAAGTCTGCGCGTGAGGAGGAACTTCAGGCGGCGCGTGATTATCTTGGGGTGCTGCTCGATGAAGCCGAGGGCAAGAGTATCGAACTCGAGGATACAAAGCAGGAGGCAAACAAGCTGGCGGCGCGTCTGTACAGGACCGAGTCTGAGATCGGAGAGCTGAAGGCGCAGAGCAAACGCTTTAACAGACAGGGCAAGTTCCTGACATTCTGGATGTGCTTTTCGCTGCTGGAACTGATACTGATCGCCGGACTGGTTGTTGCGCTTTATCTTAACATTAACGGCAATAAGAATAAAACAGGCAGCGACGCGACGGTGAAAAACAACGGAGTTTCCGGGACGGCGGAGCCTACGGCTGCGCCTGATGAAGAAGAGCCGCTCACCGCGAGGTTCAGCGAAGAGCTGCCGAACCTTATCAAATATGTGAGCCATGAGTCGATCGCGCCGTTTACCGTTTCGGTAGATAAGATCGACGGCCTGGAATATCTCGTATTTTCACATGATGATATCAGGGTCTGCTATAAAAACGAGTATTATCCCGACGAGATCAATTTCCGCAAGAGCGTGATCATCGAGAGGGGCGACAGCAGATTCACATTCATGCGGGATTACGATCTGAACGCCGATCCTGTCGAGCTCTGCCCGATCCTGACCAATATCGGCGGCATCAGATATCTGACATTCCTCGATTATGAGGGCAATATCGTCAGGGGCGTGCCTGCCGGGCTCAGGTTCATTTCGTGCAGTGATTTCAGAATGTACGAGTGCACCGACCTTAAGGGAAAGGTGCTCAATCTGATGAAGGTTGAGGCGCTGCCAGAGCTGTCTCCGATCGAGGGATATCCCTGCATCTACACACTGACAACGAGCAAAGCGGCTTACAAATATGCGATCTCCGACAGCGACAACACCGAGATCCAGTACAACGAATTCGACATCCCGGAGATCGCTTCGGACTTTAAACTCGATGTGACCGACACCGGCATCAACTGGAGCACCAATGTAAAGCTCGGCAACAGCCTGTATCTGGGCGCGCTTTCGGGTTCTCTCGTTATCAAGAACGATACGGTGCTGATCTCCGGCGCGAAATACGGCGCATTTGTCCCCGCAAATCAGGAAGACCCCGCGCTGCAGGGCTATATCGTTCCTTCGCAGTACGCGTTTGCTTCGTATCTGACTGTCGGCGGTTATAACGGCGAGCGCTTTTTCGTGGAGTACAACGACAGGGTGGACACCTGCGATTATTACTGGGACAATCTGGACACGACCGACCCCAATAACTGGATATATTACGACGCCGACGGCAACAAGGCATCGTACCGCGGCATAGATGTTTCAAAATACCAGGGCACGATCAACTGGAGCAAGGTGGCCGCGCAGGGCGTGGAATTCGCGATCATACGTCTCGGATACAGAGGCATGAACGAGGGCACATTAGAGCTCGACGAGTATTTCACCCGCAATATGAAGGGCGCGATCGATAACGGCATCAAGGTCGGCGTATATTTCTTCTCGCAGGCCGTCAATGAGCAGGAAGCTGTCGAGGAGGCCAATTACGTGCTCAACCTGATCAAGGATTACAAGGTCGAATACCCCGTGATATTCGATACCGAGCGCGTTACGACCTACAATGCGAGAGCCAACGGACTCGGCATGGCGGAGCGTACGCATCTGTGCAAGACCTTCTGCGATACGATAGAGGCCGCCGGCTATAAGTCGATGATCTACGCCAATACCAAGTACATGCTGATGGGCATCGACCTGACCGAGCTGAACGACTATGATAAATGGTTTGCGGTTTACTCATCATCGATCACCTTCCCTTATGATTTCGAGATGCTCCAGTACTCGGAGAGCGGCACAATCGACGGTATCTCGGGAAAGGTTGACTTAAACATCTCGTTTGTGGATTATTCGGCACCGTAAGAAGCGGAATAAAAGCTATGGAACTCTATATTCATATACCATTCTGTGTAAAGAAATGCAGATATTGCGACTTCCTTTCCTTTGCGGGAAAGGAAGCTTGCTTTAAGGACTATATCACAGCCCTGAACGCGGAACTCGATTCGTACCGGGGGCTGATCGGGGAACGTGGTCTCGATACCGTATTCATCGGCGGCGGGACGCCTTCGATCCTGCCTGTGGATATCATGGAAATACTGCTGAAAAAGGTCGATGGTCTGATCGAGGAGAGCGGCTCAAAGCTTAGGGAATATACGATCGAGTGCAATCCCGGAACTCTGGACGCGGAAAAGCTGTGCCTGTACAAATGCCACGGGATAAACCGCCTGAGCATCGGTCTGCAGTCGGCCGATGATTCGGAGCTGAAAATGCTTGGCAGGATACATGACTATGCGGTATTTCTCGATAATTACAGGCTCGCGCGCAGTGAGGGCTTTGACAATATCAATATCGACCTGATCAGCGCCCTGCCGGGGCAGGCTGTGAGTTCCTGGAAGCGGACGCTGCGAACCGTGGCGGAACTTGGGCCCGAGCATATTTCGGCCTACAGCCTCATCATCGAGCCCGGGACGCCGTTTTACGAGATATACGGCGGGGACAGCAGAGAGAAAACTAGTACATTCAAAACAGATATAGTCATACATGAGAATATGCCTCCCCTCCCGGAAGAGGATACCGAGCGTGAGATATACCGCATGGCAGCGCGGATACTGGCTGAGTACGGGTATGAGCGATATGAGATATCGAACTACTCAAAGCCCGGATACGGATCAAAACACAATCTCGGATACTGGACCGGAGTAGACTACATCGGAGCAGGTCTCGGGGCCTCGTCGTATCTGCAGAGGAGAGAAGCAGACGTAACAGTAACAGGAACGGCGCATGAGGATCCTGATCGCAAAACGGACAGCTCCGGACCAGCCCCGGCACTTGCCCTGAGATACAAAAATACGGATGATCTGCAGGAGTACATCAGACAGTATTCCGACAAAATTGCAGATACAGACCCGAGATTGCCGGCCAATATGGCTGCTGAGTTCCTGCATGCTGGGAAAATAAGGGCCCCGATGGGATGCCCCGAGCCGGAGGTGCTTACCCGCCGCGACCTGATCGGGGAGTACATGATGCTGCATCTGCGCCTGACGGACGGCTTTGCCGAGGCAGATTTCGAGCAGCGTTTCGGCGGGAGCTGCGACGATCTGTTTGGGGATATCATTGATAAATACTGCCGTATGGAGCTCATGGAGAGGTCGGACGGACGTATCAGACTGACCGAAGCGGGGCTCGATGTCGCAAACACGATCATGGCTGATTTCATATGAGTAAAAAGCTGTATTGACAGCCGGCACGGAAAGACAGATACGTTTAAAAGTTGTATTTAACAGGAGGCATGACATGAACGGGGGACATGCGGACTGGGTCCGCAAGAAAAACGAGCTGGTTGCGGCGATAAAACATCTGGGATTCCCGGCAGCGCTCGGTGAGCAGGTGGCTGCCAATCTCGGCGGGATCAAAGCCATGGACAGGATGATCGCGTATCTGAGCTATGTAAAACCCAATAAGGCCGAGCTGATAGTTGACGAGATGCTTGCGATATGCAGCGAGATCGACGCATGGCATAAGAAAAAAGATTCACAGGAGGCAAACGCCGCATACACCGACTGGCTTGAGTACGGGCCCGACGGAGATGATGAAGGGGATTTCTGATACTGAAAGCGGAATGGAAGCGAGGTTATTTACCCCGCTTCTTTTTACATTTATTTTATAATTTCATTGTTGACAATAAAAACGGGTAGAGGTATATTGATATAGGGTATTAGCACTCCTAATGATTGAGTGCTAACAACTCCGGAAGCGGAACTGTTTAGCCTTTGTATTGCAGGAGAATGAAGATGGAGCAGCTCGATGATCGAAAAGTGAAGATACTTCAGGCTATCATCAGGAATTACCTGGAGACGGGTGAGCCGGTCGGTTCGCGTACGATCTCAAAGTACACCGATCTGAGCCTGAGCTCGGCCACTATCCGCAACGAGATGGCGGACCTTGAGGAGCTCGGATACCTGATCCAGCCCCATACTTCGGCGGGACGTATCCCGACGGATAAGGGGTATCGTCTTTATGTCGATACGATGATGGAAGAGAAGGTCGAAGAGGTCAAAACGATGCGCGACCAGCTCACGGAGAAATCCGACAGGATCGAGACACTTCTCCAGCAGGTTGTCAAGCTCCTCGCGGTCAATACAAATTACGCGACCATGATCACGACTCCCAAATACAGGAGCCGTAAGGTAAAGTTCATACAGCTTACCGAGGTCGATCCCACACACATACTCGCGGTCATCCTTCTTGAGGGCAATATCCCCAAGAACAAGGTCATTCCCGTGAGCGAGCCGGTGGAAAAGGATGTGGTATTAAAGCTTAATCTGATACTTAACACATTCCTTGTAGGACTCGATCTCGAAGAGATAAATATCGGCATCGTACAGAAGATGAAGGAGCAGGCCGGCGAGCATACGACTCTGGTCGGAGATATACTCGACGCGGTAGCGAATTCCATGGAGGAGGAAGGCCAGATACAGGTCTACACCAGCGGTGCCACGAATCTTTTCAAGTACCCGGAGCTTACCGATACCGCGACGGCGCAGAACCTTCTGTTCACGCTCGAGGATAAGCAGGAGCTCGCGGAGCTGATAGATAACAAGCTGGAGAGCGGCGACAAGGACGACGAGCCGAAGAACGACATTCAGGTCTACATCGGCGGCGAGACTCCGATCGATTCGATGAAGGACTGTTCCGTAGTCACGGCCACCTACAGGATGGATGAGGGCGTATACGGAAAGGTAGGCATCATCGGACCCAAGAGGATGGACTACGAAAAAGTTGTCGCGACTCTTAAGAATCTTATGAATGACCTGGATTCGATATTCAAAAATAAGTAGTTGGAAAGGAAAGTAAAATGTCAGACGTAAAGGAAGAGCTTATCAAGGAAGCCATCAGAAAGGCTGCCGAGGAAGCCGCTGAGCAGGCCGAAGACGAGGCGGATGCCGAAATCGGGGCTGAGGATGCGGCGGAAGAGATCCCGACAGAGGATGCGGACGGCGCCTGCGAAGAGGCTGAAGAGGGCTCGGAGGAAAAGAAAAAAGTCTCATTGTTCAACAAAAAGGACAAGAAGGACAAAAAGGATATCAAGATCGAAGAACTCACCGGTAAGGTCACAGAGCTCAACGACAGGCTCTTAAGGAATCTCGCGGAATTCGATAATTTCCGCAAGAGGAACGAAAAGGAAAAGAGCCAGATGTTCGAGGTAGGAGCCAAGAGCATCGTTGAAAAGATACTTCCGACGATCGACAACTTCGAACGCGGCTTAAAGAGCGTCCCGGAGGACAAAAAGGACGATCCTTTCGTTCAGGGCATGGAAAAGATATATCAGCAGCTGCTGTCTTCACTTGAGGAGGCGGGAGTTAAGCCCATCGAAGCGGTGGGTAAGGAGTTCGACCCGAATTTCCACAATGCGGTCATGCATGAGGATAACGATGAGTTCGGCGAGAACACTGTCAGCGAGGAGCTGCAGAAGGGCTATATGTACCGAGACAGCGTCGTAAGGCACTCGATGGTAAAGGTAGCCAACTAATCCGTACGTTTAGCAGGGACCCTTTTGGATCCCGGTGAACATAAATTGATCACGATCAGGAGGATAAAGATATGAGTAAGATAATCGGTATTGACTTAGGTACTACAAATTCATGCGTAGCTGTTATGGAAGGCGGAAAGCCTACAGTTATCACAAACACAGAGGGTGCCAGGACCACACCTTCGGTTGTAGCTTTCGCGAAGAACGGCGAGCGTCTTGTCGGCGATGCCGCAAAACGTCAGGCTGTTACCAACTCGGACAAGACCATTTCTTCGATCAAGCGTCATATGGGCACCGATTTTAAGGTAACCATCGACGACAAGAAGTATTCACCTCAGGAGATCTCGGCCATGATCCTTCAGAAACTGAAGGCAGACGCAGAGAACTACCTCGGCGAAAAGGTATCGGAGGCTGTTATCACGGTTCCCGCATACTTCAACGACGCGCAGCGTCAGGCGACCAAGGATGCAGGCAAGATCGCCGGGCTCGATGTTAAGCGTATCATCAACGAGCCCACAGCTGCGGCTCTCGCATACGGACTTGATAACGAAAAAGAGCAGAAGATCATGGTATACGATCTCGGCGGCGGTACATTCGATGTTTCCGTAATTGATATCGGCGACGGCGTTATCGAGGTTCTGGCTACAGCCGGCAACAACAGACTCGGCGGCGATGATTTCGATGACAGACTGACCCGTTACATGATCGACGAGTTCAAGAAGCAGGAGGGCATCGATCTTTCAACAGATAAGATGGCGCTCCAGAGACTTAAGGAAGCGGCAGAAAAGGCTAAGAAGGAGCTTTCTTCTTCGACTACTACCAATATCAACCTGCCCTTCATCACAGCGAACCAGGACGGCCCCAAGCACTTCGACATGAACCTCACCAGAGCTAAGTTCGAAGAGCTGATCCACGATCTCGTTGAGAGCACCGCGGTTCCCGTACAGAACGCGCTCCGTGACGCAGGTATCACCGCGGCAGAGCTCGGAAAGGTTCTGCTCGTCGGCGGATCCACACGTGTTCCCTGCGTACAGGAAAAGGTTAAGCAGCTTACCGGACATGAGCCTTCAAAGACTCTTAACCCCGATGAGTGCGTAGCTATCGGTGCTTCCATCCAGGGCGGCAAGCTGGCCGGCGATAAGGCAGCGGGCGACATCCTTCTTCTCGATGTTACTCCTCTTACACTGGCTATCGAGACCCTCGGCGGTATCGCTACACCTATCATTAAGAGAAATACGACCATCCCTACCCGTGAGAGCCAGGTATTCTCTACCGCAGAGGATAACCAGAGCGCGGTTGATATCCGCGTAACTCAGGGTGAGAGACAGTTCGCAAAGGACAATAAGCTCCTCGGACAGTTCAGACTCGACGGCATTCTTCCCGCAAGACGCGGCGTGCCTCAGATCGAGGTTATCTTCGATATCGATGCGAACGGTATTGTTAACGTATCCGCAAAGGATAAGGGCACAGGCCGTGAGCAGCACATTACCATTACTTCCGGCACTTCGATGAGCGATGACGAGATCGATCGCGCAGTTAAGGAAGCAGCTCAGTACGAGGCTGAGGATAAGAAGCGTAAGGAAGCTGTTGATACACGCAACGAGGCCGATTCGATCGTATTCCAGACCGAGAAGGCACTCGCCGATGTAGGCGACAAGATCGCTGAGTCCGATAAGGCAACCGTTCAGGCAGATATCGACAGGATCAAGGAGCTCCTGCAGAAGACCAATCCCGAGGCTATGACCGAGGGCGAGGTTGAGGATATCAAGGCAGCCAAGGAGAAGCTGATGACCGATTCACAGAGCCTCTTCCAGAAGGTTTACGAGCAGGCTCAGGCTGCAGGTCAGGCAGGTCCCGGAGCAGGTGCTGGTGCAGGTTTTGACGGCGCCGGCATGGGCGGCGCAGGCTTTGACGGCGGCGCAGGCGCTTCGCAGAACAACGGCGGCAACGACGATGTTGTCGATGCGGACTATAAAGAAGTATAATGCTTGAAATAATACAGAGGATCCGGTTTTGAGGGTTCTTTGATGTCCGGACGGGGTGGGGCCTTACGGTCTCGCCCCATTCGGGTATAAACAATGATGTCCCGTGCATCGAAGACAGCTTTGCGCGGGGAAAAGGATAGAACATTATGGCAGAGAAAAGAGATTATTATGAGGTCCTCGGTGTCTCGAGAGACGCGTCGGCCGATGAGATTAAAAAGGCCTACAGGACCCTCGGCAAAAAGTATCATCCCGACGCAAACCCGGGTGATAAGACCGCCGAGGAAAAGTTCAAAGAGGTCGGAGAGGCGTACGCTGTGCTTTCGGATCCCGATAAGCGCCGTCAGTACGACCAGTTCGGACATCAGGCCTTCGAAAACGGAGGCATGGGCGGCGGTGGATTTGACTTCAACGGCATGGACTTCACCGACCTGTTCGGAGATCTGTTCGGCGGGATGTTTGGCGGAGGAGCCAGACGTAATCCTACAGGTCCCCAGAAGGGCGCAAATCTTCGCGCGCGCATAAGGATCACCTTTGACGAGGCCATGAAGGGCGTCGACAAGGAGCTCGAGATCACACTGAAGGAAGAGTGCGAGAACTGTCACGGAACCGGCGCAAAGCCCGGCACCAGCGCCACCACATGCTCGAAGTGCGGCGGTAAGGGACAGGTTGCGTATACGCAGCAGACTCTTTTCGGCATGACCAGGAGCATTCAGGCATGCCCGGATTGCCGCGGCACAGGTAAGATCATCAAGGATAAGTGCCCGAACTGCTATGGTTCGGGATATATCTCGAGGCGCAAGAAGATCCAGGTTTCCGTACCCGCAGGTATCGATGACGGACAGAGCATCCGTATTTCAGGGAAGGGTGAGCCCGGCGAGAACGGCGGACCCAGAGGAGATCTGTACGTTGAGGTCAGCGTGAGCGATCACCCGATCTTCCAGCGTGACGGAATGGATATCTACTCGACCGCGCCTATGAGCTTTGCTACGGCGACTCTCGGCGGAGAGATCAGGATCACCACGATCGACGGCGATGTGATCTATGATGTAAAGCCCGGAACCCAGACCGAGACCAGGATCAGGCTCAAGGGCAAGGGAGTGCCTTCGGTAAGGGATAAGAACGTCAGGGGCGATCACTATGTTACGCTTATCGTTCAGGTTCCCACCAAGCTCAATTCCGAGCAGAAGGAGCTCCTGAAAAAATTCGACGAGGCCATGGGCGGGAACGCAGGGCCCGAAGAAGGAAAGAAAAAGAGATTTTTTAAATAATCTATGCACAGACTGGTAATAGGAATCCTCGCTCATGTTGACGCGGGCAAGACGACATTATCCGAAGCGATCCTGTACAAATGCGACAGGATCCGCAGGCTGGGAAGAGTCGATAAAAAAGACGCCTTCCTTGATAATTATGCCCTCGAACGTGAACGGGGAATTACTATTTTTTCGAAGCAGGCGGTATTTTCGCGCGGTGACGTCCTGTTCACTTTGATAGATACTCCGGGACATGTGGATTTCTCGACAGAGACTGAGAGGGCACTCTCGGTGCTGGACGCCGCGATACTCGTTATCAGCGGAACCGACGGCATACAGGCGCATACACGCACCTTATGGAAGCTGCTCGAACACTACGATATCCCGACGTTCATCTTTGTCAATAAGATGGACCGCGAGGGCTGCGATAAGGACGCGCTGCAGGCTCAGCTCGAGGGCAGGCTCTCGGACGGATGCGTCGATTTTGCGGCGGATGAGCTGGATGAGAAGATAGCTCTGTGCGATGAAGACGTGATGGAAAGCTTCTTGGAGACCGGGGAGCTCGCGGACGATACGGTACGTGAGCTGATCGGCGAGAGGAAGCTTTTTCCGTGCTTTTACGGCTCAGCGCTGAAGCTCGACGGAGTTGATGAGTTCCTCGACGGACTGGCAAGATTCGCGCCCGTGCCCGAAAGGGAGAGCGGGTTCGGCGCGCGGGTATATAAGATCGGGCGTGACAATGACGGCAACAGGCTGACCTATATGAAGATCACCGGCGGAGTACTGAAGAATCGTGACGTGATCACCTATGAGGCGGTTAAGGAGGAGCCCCTGCTGCTGCGCAAACCCGCAGAGGAGGCACCAGAACCCGAGTCCGTCGAATACAGCGAAAAGGTCACGCAGATCAGGATATATTCCGGCGAAAAATACGAGACCGCGGATATCGCGGAGCCGGGGACCGTTGTCGCGGTGCTCGGACTTACCGCGACTTACGCGGGACAGGGACTGGGAGTCGAAGACGAGCTCGCGGCAAACGATATCGTGCCGGTCATGACCTATAAGGTCCTGGCACGTGACCGCTCGGCGCTGCAGAGACTCCTTCCCAAATTCAGGATACTCGAGGAGGAGGACCCGACTCTGGGCGTCGCATGGAACGCGGAGCTTAATGAACTGCAGATCAGCATAATGGGCGAGATACAGCTCGAGATACTGAAACGCCGCCTGATGGACCGTTTCGGTGAGGATGTCGATTTTGACAGGGGCAGCGTTCTCTATAAGGAGACCGTTTCGGAGCCCGTGCTCGGTGTCGGACATTTTGAGCCGCTGCGCCATTATGCCGAGGTACAGGTGCTCATCGAGCCTGCGGAGCGAGGTTCGGGGATAGGCGCGGAGTCGCGTGTTTCGACCAATTTCCTCGAGCTTAACTGGCAGAGGCTCATATTTACACATATATTTGAGAAAAAGCATAAGGGTGTGCTCACAGGCGCGGAGCTGACGGATGTGAATATAGCTCTCGTTGCGGGCAGGGCGCATCTTAAACATACGGAGGGCGGAGATTTCAGGCAGTCGACCTACCGCGCGATACGCCAGGGACTGATGCGTGCCCGCACGGAGGGCAAATGTGTGCTGCTAGAGCCCTACTACGAGCTGACCATAGAGCTGCCGCGCACCAATTGTGGCAGAGCCATGACGGACATCGAGGCGCGTTTCGGACGCGTAACCTCGCAGTACGAGGTCGGAGCGGATGATATGGTCGGACTCACGGGTATCGCGCCGGCCGCGCTGATGCAGGGGTATTCGAAGGAGGTAGCGGCCTATACGGGCGGCCTCGGGAGCGTATATCTTTCATTTTACGGTTATCTGCCCTGCCACAATACCGATGAGGTTGTCGCGGCGTCGGGTTATGTACCCGAGGCCGATCTGCGCAATCCCGCGTCGTCTGTATTCTGCGCGCACGGAGCGGGCTTTGTCGTTGAATGGAACGATGTGGACAGCTATAAGCATCTCGACTGGGATCAGGATACCGGAGAGCTGGTATCTGAGACCGATCCCGAGCAGATGATGCCGATCAACTTCGTATCGCATGCAGGTGAGGCGCCTCCCATAGGGACCGATGAGATCGACGCGATAATCGCGAAGACTTCGCATGCGAACAGGAGAGAAAAGACCTACAGGAACCCGTTCAGAAAACACAGGCAGAGTGACGGTGCCGGGCGCGGCACAGGCTCATACGGAAATGGTACGGCGGACACGCGGCGCACTCAGACGGGGCAGGGCGAGGCAGGATCCGGTTCCGCGAAAGCCGATGCGAGCGGCCTGAAAAAGTTCATGAAGCCGTTTGACATTAAGGACAGATATCTGCTCGTGGACGGCTATAATATCATTTTCAAATGGCCGGAGCTGTCGGACCTGGCAAAGGACAACGTGGACGGCGCGCGGGAGCGGCTCAACGACATTCTCTGCGATTATCAGGCGCAGAAAGGCTGCAAGGTCATAGTTGTTTACGATGCCTACCGCGTAAAGGGTCATCCCACGGAGTTCTTCAAACACCACAATATCATCGTGGTCTATACGAAGGAGGCCGAGACCGCGGATAAGTTCATCGAGCGCTTTGCCCACGAGAACGCGAAGCAGACCGATATCAGCGTTGCCACATCGGACGGTCTCGAGCAGATCATCATCCGCGGCGCGGGCTGCAGGCTGGTAACGGCAAACGACCTCCTCGAAGAGGTCAATTCCTTAAAACGCGGGACGCTCGACAGGATCGGGGCCGGCAGGACGGCAGTGGCATCCACGAACCTTGGGGAGCTTATAGATAAAAACAATCCGTGACCAAAAGGAGTCGGGCTTAAAGGCCCGGCTTCTTTGACAAAAAAGCGTATTGGTGGTATTCTAAAAAATTGGGTAGAAATTGTTTTCGGACTGTTTAAGGTCCGTTCATGAAAGGCTGATGATTATGAATATCCGTATTTTTGATAAAAAAAGGATCGTATTGCTGATGATTGCGCTGATGGCCGTATTATACGCACTCGGCTGCAAGCACACGACCACGCCGATAAATACGACGCCGTCGGTTACTCCGGGTGTATCGAACAAGGCTACACCGACACCGGTGCCGCCTACAGCGACACCCCTTCCCACTCCCACTCCGATCGTTGATATGTCTCATTTCAGGGTTTCGGCAGAGGACATCACGCGTACTCCCGAAGAGGAGGGCGAAAAGACCGTACCCGTGCCCGAGGCATGGGGGAGGCTTAATCCTTTCTACAGCACGGAGCCCACAGACTGCGAGATCGTCGATCAGACTCAGCTCCGCCTGTTTGATGTCAAGGATGACGGCGGTATCCGTACGGGCATAGCATTCCCGTGCGTGGCTTACAGGGTCGAGAAGACAGAGAGCGGCATCACGGTTGAGGGAAGCGATAAAACTTACGACAAATACGCGATCGTGCTGAAGCAGGGACTGACCTTTGCGGACGGAACGCCTGTCACTGCGGATGACGTTCTGTTCTCGATATATACGCTTTCGGATAAGGATTACAAAGGCATCCGGGGCCTCGGCGATCTCGACATCCTCGGCATGCGTGAGTATCATACGCAGGTGCCTCAGTCCGTCAGGGATGAGGCGGCGCGCGCGATAGCTGCGGGACTTACCGAAGAGGGGACCTGCCCCAAGGATTTTGAGGACAAGCAGCTCTGGAGTGACGTATGGATCAATTATGACGTGGCCGGCGTGGCATTTGTTGAGGATATGGTTGCTTCCGTCATGCAGAAATACAATCTAGACGCGTATGTCCAGGCATTCCTTTCGCCGTACCTCACCGCGGCACATGTCCAGGCGAGCCCCTCGCTGCAGGTGCTCTTCACGATGAAGATGTTCGGTTATGTTAGGAGCTACAATTATTCGAAGAATACGATGCGCGACTGCTTTGACGTTGTGCATGAGCTGAACAGCGAGGAGCTGACTCCCGAACTGTTCTGGGGTCTGATCAAGGAGTACTACGGCTACAATCTTTCCGTAGAAAACGGTATCAATTACGAGCGTGCCTACGATGATAAGCTGCTCGAGGATTATATCGCCGAGGCTTATTGTGCGCAGCATCTGGGAGTTGAGTCCATCGAGGGCATAAAGGTTTCCGAGGCAGCCTTCGGGCAGGATGCGCCCAGACCCTGCATAGAGGTTACTATCGCTTCGGACGCGAAGATCAATGACTTCAATTTCTATGTTGTCGAGAAGTCCGTTTATGAGAAGAATCCTGCGCGCTGCGATGTGCTTACGGGCGCCGGCAGGTACACGCTGGTCTCGAACGATGAGAACGGCGCGCTGCTCGAGGCAAACGACAACTATCTGCTCGGTGTGGAGAAGCAGAAATATGTCAGATACATCGTTGAAGTGCCCGAAGAGGAGACCGAAGAGGGCGCAGCAGAGTGATCACGGAGAGACTTGACCTATGAAATGGAAAAAACTGACGATACTTACTACCACGGAAGCGCTTGACTACATGGGCGCGATAGCGGACGAACTCGGGCTCGAGGGCTTCGAGATCGAGGACAACGTTCCGCTTACCGAAGAAGAGAAAAACAGCATGTTCATCGATATCCTGCCCGAGCTTCCGCCCGATGACGGCAGCGCGAAGGTGCATTTTTACATCGATGAGGATGCCGATGCAGCCGCGATCGCGGAGGATATCAGGAAAACCGCCGCGCAATACGCGGAATTCTGTGATTTCGGCTCTATGGAGGCCGTTTATTCCGAGACAGAGGACAAGGACTGGATCAACAACTGGAAGCAGTTCTTCAAGCCTTTCAGAGTGGATGACAGCATAGTCATAAAGCCTACCTGGGAGGAGCTGACCGACGCGAAGGACGATGATCTCGTGATCGAGATCGACCCCGGGACAGCGTTCGGCACAGGCGCTCATGAGACGACAAAGCTCTGCATACTGAGCCTTAAAAAGTACTTAAAGCCCGGTGACAAACTGCTCGATGTCGGCTGCGGCAGCGGTATACTCTCGATCGTGGGCATGAAGCTCGGAGCATGGGGTGCCGTCGGTATAGACGTGGATGACAATGCCACACGTACGAGCGTAGAGAATGCGGATACGAACGACCTTACCGCGTTTTACGCTTCAAAAAGCGATGTTGAGCTGCTCGGAGACCAGATATGCTTTACCACGGGCAATGTGATAGATGACGCCGAACTGCGTGAGGCAGTCGGACAGGGGTGCTATGACGTGGTAGTTGCCAACATCCTGGCGCCGATCATCATTCCCTTGAGCGCGGTGGTCGGCGAATTCATGAAGTCCGGCGCTTATTTTATCAGTTCGGGCATCATCAATACGGCCGAAGAGGATGTGCGCAGAGCGCTGCTCGACAACGGTTTTGAGATCGTTGCGGTGGACCATATGAAGGACTGGGTCAGCTTCACAGCCAGAAAGCAGTGACGGCTTCTGACCCGGCGGGAGATAGCGAATGTATCATTTTTACACCGAAAGATCTAATATATCCGGGACACAGATAAAGCTAACTGGCGAGGATGTGAACCACATTAAAAACGTGCTGCGCATGAAGCCCGGCGAAGAGCTGATAATCTGCGACGGTGAGGGCACCGACCATTACTGCAGGATCGCGTCTTTTGACGCGGGCTGTGTAACGGCAGACATACTGGAGAGCTTCGGATCGAAGGCCGAGCTGTCGACACGGCTGTATCTGTTTCAGGGCATGCCCAAAAAAGACAAGATGGAAATGATCATACAGAAGGCAGTGGAGCTCGGCGTATACGAGATCGTGCCCGTGATGACCAGACGGGTGATCGTAAAACTCGACGATGAGAAAAAAGAAGCTCGCAAACTGGAGCGCTGGCAGGCTATAGCGGAGAGCGCCGCAAAGCAGTCCGGACGCGGGATCATCCCGAAGATCCATCCGGTCATGAGCTATAAGGACGCGCTAAGCTACGCGTCGGAGTTGGACGCCAACCTGATACCTTACGAGAATGCCGACAGTTCGGAGTGCGGTATGGAGAGCTCGAGAGCCGTGATCAGGGAACTGCACGGGAAACAGAGCGCAGGCATATTCATAGGACCCGAGGGCGGTTTTGAGGAGAGCGAGATAGAGCAGGCCGTACAGGCGGGCTTTAAATGCATCAGCCTCGGCAGGCGGATACTGAGGACAGAGACTGCGGGACTTGCGGTGCTGTCGGTCATCATGTTCGAGCTGGACTGAGCGGCGCCGCAGTGTCAGAAACAGGCCCGGGATAATACAGACAGATAACGGAATGAACAGACATGGGAAATACAGATACGGTAATTGAGGCGTACCTCGATAACGCCGCCACGACCAGGACCTCCGACGGGGTCGCGCGTGTTGTGGAAGAGATGATGCTCGAGGAGTTCGGCAATCCTTCCTCGAAGCACACCAAGGGATTTGAGGCACAGCAAAAGATAAAAGAAGCGACTGAGATCATAGCCGCTTCTCTTAAGGTACAGCCGAAGGAGATAGTATTTACTTCCGGAGGCACGGAATCGAACAATATGGCGCTGATCGGCGCGGCACTCGCGTATAAGCGCAGGGGAAACCACATCATAGCGTCGGGCTTTGAGCACGCTTCGGTATACAATCCGCTGCTCAGCCTCGAGGACTTCGGGTTTAAGATCGATTTTGCGCCGGTAGACGCGATGGGACATATAAAAACCGATGAGCTGCTCGGAATGATCACGGATCAGACGATACTTGTCTCGGTAATGTACGTTAATAACGAAGTCGGCGCGGTACAGGATATCGCGGCGCTCTCAAAGGCGATAAAGGAAAAGAAAAAAGACATCATTTTCCATGCCGACGCTATCCAGGCGTACGGAAAATACAGGATATTCCCAAAGAAAGAAGGAATAGACCTGCTAAGTGTGAGCGGACACAAGATACACGGACCGAAGGGCAGCGGATTTCTCTATATTGCCGACGGAGTCAGGGTCAGACCTCTGATATTCGGAGGCGGACAGCAGAAGGACAGACGCTCGGGTACCGAGAATGTTCCCGCGATCGTCGGACTCGGCGAGGCGGTCAGGGAGATATATGCGGATCACGACGCAAAGGTTGAGCATCTTTACGCGCTGAAGGAGCATTTTGTTTCGCGCATCGGAGAGGTTGAGGGCGCGCATTTGAACGCGCTCGAAGACATCACCCCCGAAGCGGTTGCCAAAACGGCGCCGCATATCGTGAGCGTGAGTTTTGACGGGATCAAGGCGGAGGTGCTGCTGCACGCGCTCGAGGAAAAACATGTATATGTGAGCTCGGGTTCGGCCTGCTCGTCGAATCATCCCGGGATCAGCGGTACGTTAAAGGCGATCGGAGTGGATAAGAAACTGCTCGATTCCACGCTCAGATTCAGTTTTTCGGTCAATACGACCGGGGCTGAGATCGATCACGCGATAGAGAGCCTGAAGGAGCTCGTGCCGAAGTACAACAGGTTCCAGCGCAGATAAGCATAACGGAGGTTTTTATGATATACAGGGCATTGCTCATCAAATACGCAGAGATAGGCATAAAGGGACAGAACAGATATGTGTTCGAGGACGCGCTCTGCGACAAGGTAAGAGAGAAGCTGAAGGCCGTGGCCGACGGGTTTACATGCGTCAGAGAGCAGGGCAGGATATTCGTCTCCTGTCCCGAAGAGTATGATTTTGACGAGGCCATAGCCGCGATTAAGACGATATTCGGAGTATGGGCGATCTGCCCCGCTGCCGTTATTGAGGACGCTTCATGGGATAATCTTACACAGAAGGTCGGGGATTTTATCGAGGCAGTTTACCCCGAGAGGAATTTCTCGTTTAAGGTAGAGGCCAGACGCGCGGACAAAAAATACCCGATCCAGTCTCCCGAGATATGCGCGAACATGGGCGGGTACCTGCTCGAGCGCTTCCCGGAGCTTACTGTTAACGTGCATGAGCCCGACGTAAAGGTTCAGGTTGAGATCCGCACCAACGCGTACGTATTCACGCAGACCATACCCGGACCCGGCGGCATGCCCGTAGGCGCGAACGGACGCGCGATGCTTCTGCTTTCGGGCGGTATCGACAGCCCCGTGGCAGGCTACATGATCGCAAAACGCGGAGTGGCAATAGACGCGACATATTTCCATGCGCCGCCTTACACGAGCGAGCAGGCTAAGCAGAAGGTCGTTGACCTTGCTAAGCTTATCAGTGTATACACAGGTCCTATCAGGCTGCATGTGGTCAATTTCACCGATGTGCAGCTGGCTATCATAGACAAGTGCCCGAGAGACGAGCTCACTATAATCATGAGACGCTATATGATGAGGATCGCAGAGCATTTCGCAGGCGAATGCAAGTCGCTCGGACTGGTTACCGGCGAGAGCATCGGACAGGTCGCCAGCCAGACCATGCAGAGCCTGGCCGCTACGAACGCGGTATGCAGCCTTCCCGTTTACAGGCCGCTGATCGCATTTGACAAGCAGGATATCGTGGACATCGCATTAAAGATCAATACCTATGAGACTTCGATCGAACCTTATGAGGACTGCTGCACGATATTCGTCGCGAAGCATCCCGTGACCAAGCCGATGATAAGTGTTATCGAGCGTTCGGAAAGGAAACTGGAGGGTACGATAGAGGCGCTGGTCGAAGAAGCGATAAAGACCGTGGAGATCATAAATATCGGATAAGGTATAAAAAAAGCGGACATCCGTGGATGTCCGCTTGATTAATCGTAATTCGGTGATCAGCCGATGATGTAGGGCTTAAGCTCTTCGAGAATGCCGTCGGCATTGCTCTCGGCGTGAATGTTGAGGTCGATCGGCTTGGACAGATCGAGTGAGAAGATACCCATGATCGACTTAGCGTCTATAACATATCTTCCTGAAACAAGATCGAAATCCGAATCATACTTTGTAACAACATTAACGAATGACTTAACTGCATCAATTGAATTTAAGCTTACTTTAACTGTCTTCATATGCCTTCTCCTTTTCTGTCTGTGTTTAGTGATTACGATACTATTATACATTTAGTGAAGAAATAGTCAATATGCAGACTTCATAAACTTTGAAATAGCAGATTTCCTTTTAGAAAAAATAATTGATTCAAAACGATGTTTTTGAGAATGCGTTTTGTGCAACCTGCACAATATTGGAAAGGATAAATTGTGAATTATTCTGACAACCCCGTTTTTTCGGGTAAAAAAGTGGCTTTGCTGTCTTTGGGCTGCAAGGTAAATTCATATGAGACAGATTCGATCCGCAGACAGTTCGAGGAAGCGGGTGCCGTGATCGTGGATTTCGACGATGCCTGCAAGGGCATGAACGGAGGAGCGGATATCTTCGTGATCAACACATGCTCGGTCACTAATATCGCGGACCGCAAATCCCGTCAGATGCTGAGACGCGCGAGACAAAACAACCCACATGCGATAGTCGCCGCCACTGGGTGCTACGCGCAGATAGGGGCGCAGGAGCTGATAGATTCGGGCTGCGCGGATATCGTCACGGGCAATTCGCATAAGAGCGAGTTGATAGATATGGTCGCCGCACGCATCATAAACATGGGACAGGATATGGGACAACAGGACATGAGAACCGTCCCCGTGTCTTCATCATCGTCCGTGAATGTTTCCTCCATGAAGGATGAACACTGCTACGAGGACATGAGGATCGATTCCTGCGATGAGAGGGTGAGGGCCTTTGTTAAAGTCGAGGACGGATGCGACCAGTTCTGCACCTACTGCATCATCCCTTATGCGCGCGGCAGGGTGCGTTCGAGATCGAAGGAGGATGTGCTCGAAGAGATCAGGGGACTCGCCGCAAAGGGCTTCAAAGAGGTTGTCATTACCGGTATCCATGTATCGTCATACGGCTGCGCCTCTTACGAGAAAGCGGGGGAGTTCAGGCATGGGCCGCTGCTCGAACTGATCCACGAGACCGCAAAGATCGACGGGATCGAAAGGATCCGTCTCGGATCGCTCGAACCCCGCATCATTACACGTGAGTTTGCCGAAGCGCTCGCAGCCGAGCCGAAGTTCTGCCCGTATTTCCATCTGTCGCTGCAGAGCGGATGCGATTCGGTGCTCAGGCGCATGAACAGGCATTATGATACCGCGGAGTTTATGTCGGGAGTTGAGCTGCTGCGCGAAGTTTTTGACAGACCTTCACTGAATACCGATGTGATCGTCGGATTCCCGCAGGAGAGCGAAGAAGAGTTTGAGATATCGAAAGCATTCCTTGAGAAGGTAAACTTCGCAAAGATGCATATATTCAAGTATTCCCGCAGACGCGGCACGGCAGCCGACAAAATGGACGGCCAGCTGACAGAGGCCGTAAAGCATGAGCGCAGTGAAAAGCTCGGCATCATCGACAAAAAGAATCATCATGATTTCATGGAGCTTTTTGCAGATGCCGATGAGACGATCCTGGTCGAGAGCGTTCAGAATATCGACGGAAAAGACTATTACACGGGCCTTACCGCGAGATATGTGAGTGCCGCAGTTGCCTGCGATGAGTTCGACGAGGATATGACAAACAGGTTCGTCGATATACGGACAAAAGGCTTCTTAAACGGAGAATATCTTTTGGGATTGAAAAAAAGTATTTTGTGAGATATAATGAGTTGATAAGGTTTTTGGCCGGAAAGCGGCCGGAAAGAAGGTATATATAATGCAGGGAAATTCAAACACACAATATTTTAAGATCCAGAACGACGCGAACCTGATCGTTAAGGACACGATCGACAGCGTCTATGTCGCATTGACCGAGAAGGGATATAATCCCGTAAGCCAGATCGTGGGATACATCATGTCGGGAGATCCCACCTATATCACGAATCATAACGGAGCCCGCAGCCAGATCATGCGCGTTGAGCGCGATGAGATCATCGAAGAGCTGCTCCGTGAGTACATTCGTACACATTTCGACGTACAGAATAACTGATCAGAGGAAATTGCATGCGTATTATCGGACTTGATTTCGGAGCCATGACGTGCGGCGTGGCCGTAAGCGACGAGCTGCTCATTACCGCGCAGCCTTTGGAGACCATACGGCGAAAGCATGAGAATAAGCTTCGCCAGACTTTTGCGCGCATAGAGGAGATATGCCAGGAGTACGGCGCACAGAGGATAGTCGTCGGGCTTCCGAAGCGTCTCGACGGCAGCGAGGGTGAGCGTGCGGCTGCCTGCAGAGCCTTTGCCGAGGACGTAAAGAGACGTACCGGACTCGAGACTCTCATGTGGGACGAGCGCCTGACCACGGTGGAGGCGCACAGAGTACTTGACGAGGCAGGTCTTGACTACACCGAGAAGGCACAGGTGGTCGATAAGCTCGCGGCGTCCCTGATACTTCAGAATTACCTTGACGCAAACCCCGGACTGCGTGAACAGGCGTGACCTGCACATTGGAAGGAGCACTGACACAGATGGAGAAGATACTTTTTACCGGAGAGAACGGAGAGAAGGTCGAGTTCTTCGTTATTGAAGAAGCAAAGCTGAACGGCACCAATTACCTGCTGGTGACCGAGAGCGAGGATGACGATGAGGCCATGGCCTACATCATGAAGCAGGTTGCAAAGAATTCCGACAAAGACCTTACATACGAATTTGTAGAAGATGAAAAAGAGATCGAAGCCGTAGCGGGGCTTCTTGAAGAACTTCTGGACGGGGAAGTGGATCTGGTCCCCGAAGAGGACGAATAAAGGAAGTAAGCCGCATCCGGCGAATTATTATTTAGGAGAATATGAGTAAGAAAAAAGAAACAGAAAAGAATTTGTCATCCCTTAAGATCATACCTCTTGGGGGACTTGAACAGATAGGTATGAACATCACGGCGTTCGAGTATGAAGACTCGATCATAGTCGTGGACTGCGGTATCGCATTTCCCGAGGACGAGATGCTGGGCATCGATCTGGTGGTTCCGGACGTTTCGTACCTCAAGGAGAATATTGATAAAGTTAAGG
The DNA here is from genome assembly GCA_016288005.1 of Lachnospiraceae bacterium. Taxonomy (GTDB): domain Bacteria; phylum Bacillota; class Clostridia; order Lachnospirales; family Lachnospiraceae; genus RUG11977. The sequence continues at coordinate 2,021 of JAEEXY010000014.1, read as the reverse complement.
GTTTTGTCATCACGCACGGACATGAGGACCATATCGGAGCCCTGCCTTACGTGCTGAACGAGATCCCGGTCAACGTTTACGCGACCAGGCTTACCGTTGCCCTTATCGAGAACAAATTAAAAGAGCATCCGGTTCCGAAGAAGGCGAAGCTGAAGACCGTTGTTTACGGCCAAAACATCAACCTCGGCGACTTCAGGGTGGAATTCATCAGGACGAACCACAGCATCGCGGACGCATGCGCGCTGGCCATCCATTCACCCGCGGGAACCGTTATCCACACAGGCGACTTTAAGGTCGATTTCACTCCGGTATACGGCGAGACGATCGATCTTGCGAGATTCGCCGAGTTCGGCAAGAAGGGCGTGCTCGCGCTCATGTGCGATTCGACGAACGCGATGAGACCCGGATTTACGATGTCGGAGAAGACGGTTGGAAAGACCTTTGACACGATCTTCGCGGACAACGCCCAGAACAGGATCATCGTGGCGACCTTCTCGTCGAATGTCGACCGCGTACAGCAGATCATCAATTCCGCCGAGAAATTCGGAAGGAAGGTCGTTATCGAAGGCCGAAGCATGGTCAATGTCGTATCGACGGCGGTTGAGTTCGGCTATGTAAAGGCAAAGGACACCACGATCATTCCGATCGAGACCATGAAGGACTACCCGGACGACAAGCTCGTGCTCATAACCACGGGCAGCCAGGGAGAGGCCATGGCGGCGCTTTCGAGGATCGCCTCGAACATTCACAAGAAGGTTACGCTTAAACCCGGAGACGTTGTAATATTCAGTTCTTCGGCCATCCCGGGCAACGAAAAGAATATCACGAAAGTGATCAACGAGCTCTCGCAGAAGGGAGCGAAGGTCATTTATTCGGACGCACATGTTTCGGGCCACGCGAGCCAGGAAGAGATCAAGCTGATCTATGCGCTCACAAAGCCCAAATACGCCATTCCCGTACACGGCGAGTACAGACATCTTTCGATGCAGCGTGAGATTGCGATGGCAATGGGTATTCCGAAGGAGAACGCATTTATCCTGAATTCGGGCGATGTGCTCACACTCAACGAGGAGCGCGCTGCGATCACCGGACATGTTCAGGTGGGCGGACTCATGGTTGACGGTCTGGGTGTCGGCGACGTAGGCAATGTCGTTCTGCGTGACAGACAGATGCTTTCCGAGGCGGGCCTGATCATGGTAGTCATGGCGATCGAGCAGGAGACGCACGAGGTTGTATCGGGTCCCGATATCATTTCGAGAGGCTTCGTTTACATGAGAGAGTCGGAGGAACTCATCGAGGAGCTCACCGATGTCGTGAACAGCACGCTCGACGACTGCTACTGCAGGAATATCACGGATTACAGCAGGATAAAGAACAGGGTTAAGGATGAGCTGAGCGATTACCTCTGGAAGAGGATGCGCAGAAGCCCCGTGATCCTTCCCGTGATCATGGAAGTATAAACGTTAGATACAGAAAGCTGGGAAAAATATGGCAAAATCAAAGTCTTCGTCAGGGTCGAACAAAGCGGTACGCATACTGCTGAACTTCGCGCTCGGAATATTGACGATAGGCATCGCGGTTATTTTCTACGCGGTGGTGGTATACGGCATCAAAAAGGCTGCTAATTACAGCTATGATTTCGCATACCAGCTTTTCGGAAATACGACCGTTGAAGCGGCGCCCGGAAGAGACGTAAAGGTCACGATACTAAAAGGCGAGAGCTCGATGAACATCGCGAGCAAGCTCGAAGATGCGAAGCTTGTAACGAGCAAGTATTCCTTCTACCTGAAGCTCAAGTTAAAGGACTACGAGATCATGCCCGGAACCTTTGTGCTGAACACCTCGATGACCTATGACGATATCCTGAAGGTCATCACGGATTACGGACAGTCCATTGACGCCGAGACGACGGTGGAGGATGTGGAATCTACGCCATGATCGTAAACGAACATATAACAAAGTAGTTGGAATCGCTCGACGGTGACGAACCCGCGTACCTCAGGCAGCTCGAAGAGTGGGCC
>JAEEXY010000076.1 GCA_016288005.1 Lachnospiraceae bacterium | reverse complement strand
CAACACGGCATACGATTTTTTGATACTGCTTGCATGTGTTCCCGTTTCCGAAAAGGAGATGATCCGCAGAGGCATTCCTTATGAATATTATCAGGACATTCCGCACAGGATGCTCCGCGATCAGCTGAAACGATATAAGGAGACCGGCAGGATAGATGTGGAGGATATGCCCTGGAAGATGAACTTCTACACGCTGACGATCTTCCTGCTGGACAGATTCTTATTTATTCCTTACTGCCACGGCGAGCGGTTCAGGATGTACCGCAGCAATAAGACAGGCGATGTGATCGCTCTTAATGAGGCGGGATGCACTTACGACGCCGAGGGACAGCTGCTCGACTGGGGCTTTCCTGAAGAGGAGGACGACGAGGAGAGCAAGTCGGTCAGCGAGGAGTATTCCGAGCGGCACGGTGCGGGGGATCCGGAGACCAACGAAAACGGACTTAAAAACGGAAATTATTACAGCCACAGAAAGGCTGCGTCGGATGAGACCTTTGTTACGACACTCGACGAAACAGAGGACAGTATCACCGGTTATTATATGAACCCTCTCGGATTTACCGAGAACAAAAAGATAACGCTTGATAAAGGCGAATTCAAGCCGGCACTTAAGGAAAACGACTGGCTGATCGCGCTCCACATCCCCGGCGGAGAGGGGTACACGCCCGAGAGGATGCACAGCTCGATGGTCATGGCGCTGGATTTCTTCAAAAAGTATTATCCGGAGCTCGACATCAAGGGCTTCTGGAGCTCGAGCTGGCTGTATGACGAGAGACTGAGACTTATCCTAGGTGACGGACGAAACATCACCAACTGCCAGAACCTCATGTACCGTTACAGCGACGGTGAGGACGGCTCGATGCTGTACGTTCATCTGTTCAAGGATATGAAGAACTCGCTTGAGGATTACGAGTGCAATTCGACTCTGCAGAAGGAAGCAAAGAGATACCTGCTTGCAGGTAAGCGCTTCTGCACGACGGGCATGATGATACTCAGCGAAGAAGCATATTCCGGGAGAGTTTATTTCTCGGAGAAAGATAAGGATAACTGGAACACGCTTGTTGATACTTGGAGGTTAAGGGCATGAAAGAATTAAAAAAGAACCGGCAGCTGTATCTCATGTGCATACCCGGAATTCTTTTCCTCATCGCATTTGCCTACATTCCGATGGCCGGTATCTGGATGGCATTTACGGATTTTAACCCTGTTGACGGTATTTACGGAAGTCCGTTTGTAGGATTGAGATGGTTCAAATCGTTCCTCGGTATCGCAAGTGAAGCGGGCTCCAAGAGCGCCGGAATGGGTTTAAAGTATGTTTATAATACTTTGTTCATTAACTTTTTCGGTCTGATCTTCGGAACCATAATCCCGATCACGATAGCGATCTGCTTTAATGAGATCAAGAACAAGCCTTTCAAGAAGATCACACAGAGCGCGATGTTCTTCCCTTATTTCCTTTCATGGATCGTTGTCGGCGTAATCGTAAAGGCATTATTCGATGATAAGACCGGTATGGTAAACGGTATCGCAAGATCACTCGATATGGAAACGATTAAGTGGTATGCGACTCCCAAATACTGGAAAGCAATCATTATCACCGCTGATATATGGAAATGGTGCGGATATAACTCGATCATTTACATGGCAGCAATGTCAAACTTTGACGCATCGCTTTATGAAGCGGCCACGGTAGACGGAGCCAACAAATTCCAGCGTATATGGCGCATCACGCTTCCTCTTCTGAAGCCTACGGTTATCATTCTTGTACTGATGAGCATCGGAAGAATTTTCTACGGCGATTTCGGTATGATCTACGGTATCGTCGGCAACAACTCCCTGCTGTATGAAGAAGTTGCGGTTATTGATACATATGTATATTCAGCCATGAAGAGCCTGGGATACAGTTATTCTACCGCGATAGGCCTGATGCAGTCGGTACTCGGTCTGATCCTGGTTACGATCTCCAACCATTTTGCTAAGAGGATCAATGAAGGGGAGGGATTGTTCTGATGAATACAAAAAGATCATTGAGAAGACAAAACAAAATACATTCATCAACCGGCGATATGCTGGTAAAGATCTTTGCCATAACCTTTATCGGATTGATCGCGATCGTATGTCTCTACCCGCTGCTGATCGTTCTTGCAGGATCGTTTACGGATAACTTTGCGACAACACAAAAGGGATTTTCGATAATCCCGAGACTTTACACGATAGAAGATCTTCATAATAACCTTAAGCCACGTGTGGGTATAAGTCTGGATACATACAAGTATCTGTTTATCGATAAAGAATCCAGAACCGGTATTTTCAGATCTTATCTGGTTACGATCGGCATCACGGTGGTAGGAACACTCGGAGCGATGATAGTAACGAGCATGATCTCGTTTGCGCTGTCGATAAAGGACCTGAAGTACAGGAACGCGATCTCGTTTTTCTGCAACTTTACGATCATTTTCTCTGCAGGACTTATTCCCTGGTATATCGTATGCAGAAACTTCTATCATCTCGGCGACACTTACGCAGCCCTGGTGCTTCCGTCGATGTTCAGTGTATGGAACATGTTCCTGCTGAGGACATATTTCAATTCAGTCCCGATATCGCTTTACGAATCGGCAAAGCTGGACGGAGCCAACTGGTACCAGATATGGTGGAAGATAGCATTGCCTCTCAATAAGACAGCGATGCTCACCGTCGGCATGATGTATACGCTGGCTTACTGGAACGAGTGGTGGAACGCCCTGATGTTCATTGATGACAGAAAGAAGAGGCCGCTGCAGTTCATCCTTTACAATGTAATGTCAAAGATCACTGCTGTCAGCAGCGGTAAGATCCCGCAGGGAGCTAACATCAAGCTTCCTACCGAAACCATGAAGATGGCCGTCACGATAATCACTATCGGCCCTATCATTTTCCTGTATCCGTTCGTTCAGAAGTATTTCGTAGACGGTATCATGACCGGAGCGGTAAAGGAATGAGCAACCCATTGATATCAGACGGAAATAGCATCCGTTTGCATATATTTTTCACAAGGACCTAATAAGGAGGGGTATGAAAATTATGAAAAAAAGACTTTTGGCACTGTTGTTAGCTGCAGTCATGGTACTGACAGCATTCACCGGCTGTAAGAAGGCAGATCAGCCTTCAGGCGACAACGGTGGAAGCACCACAACACAGGCACCTTCGAACAACGGAGGAAGCACCACGACACAGGCACCCGACAACAGCACACCCGGTGAGGTTTCACAGGTTGTTATTCTCTATCCCGGTGAAGAGACCGACGCTATGGCTAACTTCATCAACAATCAGCTTAATCCCCGTCTTGCTGACGAAGCAGGTATTCAGGTAAAGCTCATCTATAAGGGCTGGGATGTTTACTGGGAGCAGAAGGATGTCCTTCTTGCAGCCAGCGAGCCCATCGATCTTTACTGGGACGGACTTCCGGATCTTTCAACAATGGTTAACAAGAAGCAGTGCCAGGATATCGGCCAGCTTATCAAGGATAACTGCCCCGATATGCTCAAGGTATTCCCTGAGTCACAGCTCGCAGGCGGTATTGTAGACGGTATCCAGTATGGTATTCCTTCGGCTTACGCTCCTTCATCCTGCATGTTCCAGCTTGTTTGCGTACGTCAGGACGTTCTTGAGGATGTAGGTATGTCTGAGATCAAGTCTGCTGACGATCTTAAGGCATTTGCACAGAAGGCACATGATGAGCATCCCGAGCTTAACGGACCCGCAGATATCATCTTTAAGCCACTCACCAGAAACTTTGCTGACGAGCAGTACACATGGTGTGCATACGGCGATTCCGTTGTTTACGGCGAGGATACAAGAAAAGCATACTGCTACTTTGAGACAGAAGCATTCAAGAAGGTTGCTAAGTTCAACCAGAGCATGTACGAAGCAGGCCTCTACGGAGACGAGCTTACCACCAACTACAACGAGCGTGATTCACGTATGCAGCAGGGTACCTACCTCTGGGTAGAGGGTTCACTCGGCAAGGAAAACGAGATCATCGCTTCCGTACGTTCAAATGATCCCAATGCTGTACTTAAGAGCTACCTGCTCAATCCTACAGCTGATAAGTATGTTACCGCTTGCGGCGGCGAAGTTCTCTGCGTACCTTACAGCTCAAAGAACCCTGCAGGCGCTATGAAGTTCCTCAACTGGCTGTACAAGAACCAGGACAACTATCTGTTCGCTCTGTACGGACCCGAGGGTGAGAACTATACCGTTCAGGACGGCCGTATCGTTCTTAACGATCCCGCATTTGAGGGTTACTTCTATGAGTGGATGTTCCGTAACGCTAACTACACCATGTTCACTTCCGATGTTACAGAAGATTTCATTAAGATGTACGATTCATGGGATGACGGCGCTAAGACCAGTGATGTTATCGCATTCCACTTCAACAACGAGAACGTAAAAGAGATCGAGACCAAGATCAACGAGATCATTAACCAGAAGTTCACTCCCATTGAGTGCGGTTTTGTTGATTTCGATTCCAACTATGACGCAGCTGTCAAGGAACTCAAGGATGCAGGCATCGATCAGTATGTAGCTGAGGTTCAGAAGCAGCTCGACGAGTTCTTCAAGGTTAACGGTTATAACCACTAATTTAAGCTATTATCGCTGTCATTCGGACAGCGTATGAGGGGACAGTCTATGAATAAGAGGGATGGAGTACGGCTTCTTAAGAAATGGATAGCTATGATCGCGGTACTCGCGATCGTCCTTACGGCGTGGCAGCCGGGAGTGATCCCGGCCCGCGCTCAGGAAGCCGGCGATGTGCAGATTACAATTGACGGAAACGGAGAGGACTGGAACTACATTACTCCCGTTTTCAGCGGCGGAGGTATCATTACCAAGCTTTCCGCATTTACCAAGGACGGCATGTTATATGGAAAGATGGTTCTTTCCACAGCAGCCAATTTTGATACCTGGCACATTTATTTCGATACAGACGGTGACGCCACTAACCACCTGTATTTTAACGGTGCCGATTATCTTCTTGAAACGGATATCCTTTACAAGTATGAAGGAGATTCGGGTGAATGGGACGGCCTGATCGGTATGCCCGCTCCGGTTGATCGTGCACTCTCAAGCGACAAGAAAACGCTCGAATTTGCGTTCTCACTTGCCGATCTGGGAGATCCCTCTTCCATAGGCATCCATGCAGCCACTGTTGCGAACTGGGCAGATGTAGCCGATTGTCCTATGACGGTCGGAGAGTATCTTCCGGTTCCCGCGATCGAGGACTGCGTTTCCGACGAGATCGTCGGACTGACTCCCGCAGAGCTCGAAGCTTACATTGCTTCAAAGGAGTTTGCCGGAACAAAGAATCAGTGGGGCGCTCTGATCTATGACGCTGTTAATCAGAATTCAAACCTTACGGCTTTCAAGGCTGTAACAGATCACGAGAACCTCTATATCCATGCTTCGGCAAAGGCGCTCAGCGATAATTTCTCGGTTTATATCAAAACCGATTCCGCGACCTACGAATTAAAGGCTAACGGAAACATATTCAAATTAAAAGACGGAAAGAGGATCGACACAGGTACTCCGATCAAGAACTTCTACAAGGCCGGCGACGGTTTTGAAGTTGTGATCCCTACCACGATGCTCGAAGGCGGAGATGATGTTTACTACGTTCGCATCAAGGACGGTAAGGAATATCTGCCGGACATCGATCCCGATCTTCCCGACGAGGAAGTTTTCCTCGAAGTTACGGCACCTCTGACAGAGGCTATGCCGGTCATCACTCTTGACGGTGATGACAGCGATTGGGCAGGACTTGAGCCCATCGGACATGGCGAAGGCTCGCTTGGCGATCTTTACGCTGTCCGTGACAACGACAATCTTTATGTAATGACTTACATCAAAGGCGTGACCGATCCCGAATCATCGGCAGCCTACACAACGAGTCTGTTCATCGGTACCGACAATGATGACCGTACCGGTTTTATCCACAGCGGATATGCGACTCACTACACAGGAGATGTTCTGTTCCAGGACTGGTATTCATACGGCCCCGACAGAAATCTCGAGATGTTCTACACAACTGATGCTGTTATTTTGGAGTGGAACATGAAGAAGCAGTATGTTGAAGGCTTTGACAAGGTATTCGCAAAGACCTCCGAGCCCGGAACATATTGCGCGGAATACATTGTTCCCATTGCAACCATGCAGGAGTTCACCGAAGCCATCGGCGACGATCTCTATGTCTGCATTGACAGAAACGACGTCCAGACAGATGAGGCTACCTATGAGCGCAAGACTCCCGAAGGCTTTACTCCCGCCAGAGACGATATGAACGGTTCCTTCGCAAAGGTTCCCAAGTACGGGATCACATTCGACATCACGGCAGAGGATTTTGATTTCTCGGATTGGAACGCAGTATGCAACACCGCAAGACATCAGAGCAACGTTAACCTCGTTGCGATCAAGTCGGATGAAAAGCTCTACACCATGATCCTCGGCAACGGAGATCTTTCAACCGTGAATACTTATTACATCAGCACAGGCGACACCGGCTACAAGTACGATGACCGTGAGAGTGTTGATTATGTTATCGAAAAAGGTCAGCTCTACGCTGTAACGGGTGATAATTCACATGCAAATGACGGCGTGAGCGTTTACATGAATTATGAGACGGATAATGTGCTTATGCAGCTTTATCTGTCCGACATCGGAAATCCGGGTCAGGTAAAGATCGCCGCGAATTCAAACAACGGTGAGTACGTTCTTCCCGCAGAGGGTTACCTCAACGTTTCAAAGACGATCGAGGAGAACCGTGAGGAAGGCATGTTCTATCCTCAGGCTGATTTCAGATTCCATAACAATCCCTTCAAGGGATGGGTCGGCTGGGCCGACACTTACGAAGGCGATGTTGATACCATCGCAGCGGAGCACAATCTTATCTACGTCGATATTAAGTGGAGCGAGCTTGAACCCATTAAGGGCGAGTACGCATTCGACGCGATCGAAGAGCAGTACCAGTTCAAGAAATGGCAGGACCAGGGCTGCCGCATGGTATTCCGCTTCGTAATGGATAACCCTAACATTGTTAACGGTGATCCCAATATCAAGAGAATGGATATCCCTCAGTGGCTCTATGATGAGCTCGAAGAGGAAAACGCAGAGGGCGAGGGCCCCGGAACATGGTACATCGGGCAGACTATCAGAGACCTGCTCGGCGGTGTAGGCTTCTCACCCAACTATAAGAGCGCAAAGCTCCTTGAGTATCATGCCAATGCGATCAAGGCATTCGCGGAGCGCTATGACGATCCTTCGATCTGCGCTTACGTAGAAGTCGGTTCGCTCGGACACTGGGCTGAGTTCCATACATGGCCTACCGGAACGGGTGAGTTCCCCGATCCCGCGCTTGCGCAGCAGTACATGCAGGCATATGTTGACGCGTTCCATAACGTTCGTGTCGGCATCAGAAAGCCTTATGCGGTTGCGGCTGAGAACAACTGGGGTCTCTACAACGATATCTTCGGCGTAACGAGCGACGGCGGCACACCTACTTTCCTTGAGTGGGCGGCATCGGGAAATACCGATATGCCCGGCTCCACACCTGAAGACATCGCGGCCAGCGCAATGCCCGACTGGTGGAAGCTTAACTATTCGGGCGGCGAGTTCGCTAACGGCGACTTCCGCACCAACGCCTTGAACGAGAATATCGCTACTGTTCTCGGACAGATCAGAGACAGCCATACCACATGGCTTGGTCCCTGCTCGGCATGCGATTACAAGACAAACAATCCCGAGTACGAGGAGATGAGATACAACATCGAGACCATGTTCTCGACTATGGGATATAACTACGGAGTTTACAGCATCACCAAGCCCGATCAGCTGATCAACGGCGCCGAGAATCCTCTTTCGGTTACCTGGATCAACTACGGCGTAGCTCCTATTTACTACAACTGCGACATTACACTTCAGCTTCGTGACGTCCTCGGGAACGTTTGTTATGAAGAGAAGCAGGAAGGCCTCGATATGAGGAACTGGCTTCCCGGCAGAACAACAACAGACATGAAGCTCAACATCCCTGCCGATCTGACAGAGGAAGATTATACGGTTTGCGTAAAGATCAATACATCCGATGCGCGTCACGACATTGTATGGCTTGCCAACAGGGAGTGCTGGGACGACGGTTCGTATGAGCTTTACACGATCCATACAGGCGCGGTAAAAGCTGATGAGCCCGAACCTACAGAGGCGCCTGCAAATAATACAAACGAAAATACCGGAAAGAGTGAGACATCGTCAAATACCGAGAGCACACCTGCGCAGCCCACAGAGGCACCCGCTAAGCACGAGGAGCCCAAGGAGTCCAAGAGCAATGCGATCTGGTGGATCATCGGCGGAGTAGGCGGAGCTGCTCTTATCGGCGGAGCAATATTCTTGCTTAAGAAAAGGGGAGTAAAATGAAACTTGCAATAATCGGTGCGGGGCAGAGAGGCATGATATACGCCAAATATGCCTACGAAAAAGCCGGAGCTCAAATAGTTGCGGTTGTCGACATAAGCGAAGAAAAACGCGCGATTGCCTGCGAAGAGTTTAAAATACCGTCCGATATGTCTTTCTCCGATGTAAAGGAGTTCTATAAACTGGGGAAGGTCGCTGACGCGATCATCCTGGCGACCATGGACAGAGATCATTATGAGCATGCTATGGCCGCCATGGACCTCGGCTATGATATCCTGCTCGAGAAGCCTATCTCGCCCGATGTGCGCGAGTGCATCGAGATACGCGACAAGGCCAAGGAAAAGGGCGTAATGATAGTCGTTTGCCACGTACTTCGTTATACCAAATTCTTCTCGGCGATCAAGAATATCATTGATTCCGGAGAACTCGGAAGAGTCATTACCATTCAGCACGCGGAGAATGTGGGCAATTTCCATATGGCTCATTCATTCGTTCGCGGAAACTGGCGCAATTCGGATCTGTCCAGCCCCATCATCATGCAGAAGTCCTGTCATGATATGGATATCCTTCTCTGGCTGGTAGGCAGCAATTGCAAAAAGATATCGTCCTTCGGCAATCTTTCTTACTTCAAGAAAGAGAACGCACCGAAGGGAGCCGCTTCGAGATGTCTTGACTGTCCCTGCGAGGATGAGTGCCGTTTTGACGGAAAGAAAGCGTATCTTCCGATCAAGGGCGCATGGCCCGCAACGGTACTTACCGAGGATCAGACCGAGGAAGGCATCTTAAAGGCTCTCCGTGAGGGTCCTTACGGCCGCTGTGTATTTGACTGCGACAATAACGTATGTGACAACCAGGTTACGGATATCGAGTTTGAGAACGGCGTAACGGCCACATTCCATCTGAGCGGCCTTACGAACAAGATGCACAGGACCATCAAGGTTATGTGCGAGAACGGAGACATCTGCGGTGATGACTCCGAGGATTTCATTACAGTTACCAAGTATTCTTCCAATTATCTTTACGAGGGCGAAACTCGCAAGGTTGATGTCAACAGCGAAGAGGGCTTCCATGGCGGCGGCGACTACCGTCTGACCATGGACTTCCTCACAGCCCTTGAGCATAAGGGAGAAACTGTGCAGATACGCTCGGGTATCGAGCAGTCGGTAGAGAGCCATCTGATGGCTTACGCCGCGGAACAGTCCAGAGTCAGCGGCCAGGTATTCTACATGGACAAATTAAGGAACAGCAAGCCCGGAGAGGAGAAATAAGTCATGAAAGAACCCGCATTGGTCATTATGGCGGCAGGCATGGGAAGCCGTTACGGCGGTCTAAAGCAGATCGATCCGGTGGACGAACATGGCCACATCATCATGGATTTCTCTATCTATGACGCGCTCAGGGCCGGTTTCAAAAAGGTCGTTTTCATAATCAAGCATGAGATAGAAAAGGATTTTAAGGAAACGATCGGCGACAGGATATCTAAGGTCGCGAACGTGGAATATGTGTATCAGGAGCTGGCCAAGCTCCCCGATGCGGCTTACAGCGTTCCGGAAGGCAGGACAAAGCCCTGGGGAACCGGACATGCGATCCTGTGCTGCAGGGATGTGATCGACGATCCTTTCGCGGTCATCAATGCCGACGATTATTACGGTCCCGAAGCATTCAGCATGATCTATGATGCGCTGAATACACCCGCGGACGATGATTCGCACGATTACTGCATGGTCGGATACATCCTTAAGAATACCCTGACGGAAAACGGCGCCGTATCCCGCGGTGTATGCACCGTAGATGAAAACGGATACCTGGTGAACATCGAGGAGAAGACCAAGATCATCAAGAAAGATGACGGCGCGGCATTCTCGGAGGACGGAGGAGAGACCTGGCAGGACATTTCTCCGGAACTGACGGTTTCCATGAATTTATGGGGCTTCAGAAAAAGCATTCTTTCCGAGCTCGATAAGTCATTCAGGCATTTCCTCGATACCGAGGTGGCAGGCAATCCGATGAAGAGCGAGTATTACCTTCCCACAGCGGTTCAGGAGCTTTTAAAGAAAAACGAGGCCACAGTGCGCGTGCTCAGGAGCCGTGACAAGTGGTTCGGCGTTACCTACAAAGAAGACAAAGAAAAGGTTGTGAAAGCCATCAGCGAGCTTAAAGCAAAGGGTGTATACCCCGATAAGCTGTGGTGAACACGGATAGGATTAATATGACACGTGAAGAGTTGTGCGCAAACAAAGCTGAAGCTCTGAAGGCATTTGATTTTCCTGAGAATGTGATCAGCTGCGAAAAGTACGGAAACGGACATATCAACGATACTTTTCTGGTTATCGCAAAGTCCAAGGATAAGGAAAAGAAATACATCCTTCAGAGGATGAACGACGAAGTTTTTAAGGATCCGGTATCCCTGATGCATAATGTCGTACTCGTTACCGATTACCTGCGTTCAAAGATCATCGAAAGGGGCGGCGATCCCGAGAGAGAGACGCTCAATCCGATCAAAACGCATGACGGCAGCGCTTACTACCGTGACAGCATCGGCAGCTACTGGAGAATGTATAAGTTCATTACAGACTCGTTAAGCCTGGACAAGGTCCGCGATGCAGACGATTTTTATCAGAGCGGAGTGGCGTTCGGCAGCTTTTCGGGTCAGATGGCGGGCTTTGATGCTTCGCAGCTGGTTGAAACGATCCCCGATTTTCATAATACTCCGAAAAGATATGATGCGTTCGAGCGTGCCGTAGAGGCTGATATCTGCGGCCGCGCTTCGGGCGTCGCGGAGGAGATCGCATTCTACAGGGCTCACAAGGCTGACATGGAATACTGCGCCAATGCTCTGGCCGAGAGACGCATTCCCCTGCGTGTTACGCATAACGACACCAAGCTGAACAACATCATGCTTGATGCCGCTACCGGAAAAGGCATATGTGTTATCGATCTGGATACGGTCATGCCGGGACTTTCGGTATTTGATTTCGGCGATTCGATCCGCTTCGGTGCAAATACCGCGGCTGAGGACGAGCAGGACCTGTCTAAGGTTTCGCTGTCGCTTGAGCTGTTCGAGATCTATGTTAAGGGATATCTCGAGGGCTGCGGCGGAGCATTGACCGAAGAGGAGATCAGACTGCTGCCTTACGGAGCAAAGAATATGACGCTCGAATGCGGCATGAGATTCCTGACGGACCATCTGCAGGGCGATACATATTTCATGATCCACCGCGAGAATCATAATCTTGACAGGGCACACACACAGATCGAACTGGTCAGGGATATGGAGCGCAAGTGGGACCAAATGAGAGATATAGTGGAGAAGTACAGATAAATACTTCTGTGTATTGCTATTGACAAATATATCAACGTGTAGTATAAGTGTACTAGATGACCTAGTACACTTATTTTTTTGAAGGGGGGTTCGTTTTTGATCAGTATAAATTACCGTGATTCCAGACCGATCTATGAACAGATCAAGGACGGGCTGAAAACTCTGATGCTGGCGGGGGCCATAGCAAAGGATGAAAAGCTTCCTTCGGTTCGGGATATGGCAGTTAAGATGTCGATCAATCCCAACACGATTCAGCGCGCATACAGGGAGCTGGAGGCCGAGGGATTTATATACTCGGTATCGGGGAAGGGCTCTTTTGCGAGCGGCAGATCGGATCTTGACGAAAAAAAGAGAGCGGAGCTCGATGGGAAATTAAAGGAAGTCATCGAGAGGCTGCTCCAGATGGGTGTATCGGCCGGTGATATAACGGCTTTTGTAAACAAGTGTCTGGAGGAGAGAGCAGATGATCAAATGCATAGATATTAAAAAGCAGTTTGACGGTTTTTACGCGCTCGACGGAGTAAATCTCCATGTTGAGCCCGGTTCCGTCTACGGTCTTGTAGGACCGAACGGTGCCGGCAAATCTACGCTTATCAGGCATCTGGTGGGCATTTATAAGCAGGACGAGGGGCAGATACTGATAGACGGCGAGCCGGTTTACGAAAACAATAAGATCAAATCAGAGATCGCGTATATCCCTGACGATCTGTTCCGCTTCGGCGCCGACAATATCGTTGACATGATGAACTTTGTAAAGGGTTTTTATCCCGGTTTTGATGATGAGCGTTTCGAGAGATTAAAGAGCGTTTTCAGCATCATCGATCTTAAAAAGCCCGTCAGGCGCATGTCAAAGGGTATGCAGAAACAGGCCGCTTTCTGGCTAGCCATCTGCTGCGATCCCAAGGTCCTGATCCTCGATGAGCCGGTCGACGGTCTCGATCCGGTCATGCGCCGTCAGGTATGGAGCCTCATGATGCAGGATGTGAGCGAGAGAGGAACTACAGTGCTCGTTTCGTCGCATAACTTAAGGGAACTCGAGGATGTCTGCGATACCGTAGGCATCATGAATAAGGGCAAAGTCCTGCTCGAGCGCTCACTTACATCGCTCCAGGGCAATGTCACGAAGCTTCAGGCGGCATTTGCGGAAGGCTTTGACATCGATGCCCTGAAGAATGATTTTGAGATCATCAATACCTCTAAGCTGGGCAGTATTTATACGCTCGTCGTCCGCGGCACACAGGAGGAATGCAGGGAAAAGATAGCAAAGTATTCGCCCGTTCTGTTTGACGCGCTGCCGCTGACGCTGGAGGAGATCTTTATTTACGAGTTGGGAGGTGAGGATTATGCAGTCAAAGACATCATCCTCTGATTTCTTCAACAGGACTCTTATCAGGAAAAACGTGAAAAGGTTCTGGCCCCTGTGGGTCGGTTATTCGCTGATCATGTTCTGGATGCTCACGGCGATAACTTATCTGAACCTGCATCTGTCATTTTTCGGAGTCGGAAGAGACACGCTGCATCCCAACACGATCTCCGACATTTACAGAAGCATTATTCACGGTGCGCTGTACCCTGCCGTTATATTTTCAATGTTGATCGCGCTCGCAGTATTTGCGTACCTCGGTAACGAAAGATCGTGCTATTATTATCATTCGCTCCCGATGACCCGCTCGCAGCTGTTCACAAACGGCTTTGTCTCGGGTCTGGGCATGATGTTTGTACCCAACCTGGTGCTTTATCTGCTGACCAACATTATATGCTGGTCTGACGGATTAAACGCGATCAAGGCATTGTCGACATGGCTGCTAGTGATCACGGTGGAAGAGCTGTTTTTCTTCTCGTTCGCCGCATTGTGCATGATCATGTTCGGCAATAATCTCGCTGCGCCCGTCATCTATACGATACTGATATTTTATGTGTCGGGCATGCAGATACTGCTCAATGACATTTATCACCAGACGTTTTTCGGCGCTTCGAGCAATCTGGTCTCGATACCGCGCGGCAATCCGATCGGTATCATTTCACCGGTCATGTTCTTTAACAGCATCATATTCTACAGGGATCCAAAGCTGCTTGAGGCCGGAGTATACGAATGTTATGTGAATCAGGGCCTGTGGGTAGTTATGATCACAGGACTGGCGGTTTCGGTATTGCTGATAATTGCAGGCCTGCTGCTGTATAAGGTCAGGAAGAGCGAGCATTCGGGTGATGTAGTCGCCATCGATTTCTTAAAGCCGGTATTTCGCTGGGGCTTCGGCATCAGCTTCGCGATACTGATCACGACACTTATCGTTGAAACCCTGCTTGGGTCGCTCAGGTTTACCAACAAACTGGGAGTCACGGTTTTTATGCTCCTGATGGCATTTGGTATCATAGCTTATATCGCGGCAGAGATGATCATCAAAAAGAGCTTCAGGGTATTTAAGGGACTTGGCAGAAAATTTGCGCTCTACACAGGTTTTCTTGCTGCTGCGTCATGCATACTGCTTTTTGCGGGAAGCAGAGCCGTTGCGTATATTCCCGAACAGGAAAAAATAGGCGGCATTAATGTCGGCGTAAACGGTTATATGCTGTATTTTACTGATGCGGAAGATGTCTCGAAGCTTTCCGGTTTCCATCACTCCATAGTGGCGGACAAGGAAGAACTGGTCAGGCGGATCCGGTCGGAATATACACATTCATACAATATCACATTCAGGTATATTCTGAAAAACGGAAAACAGACCGTCAGAAATTACAGTGTTCCACTGGATTGTGAGGCAATACAGGGAATGGATGATTTCATGAGAGAGAATGCGATGAGGATATTATTCGGCGATCCGGATACCGAAAAATACAGTTCGGCTGAGATATCGCAGATCGACGGCAATATGAATTATCATTTCAGGACATTCTATTCCGAGCAGACGAAGGAGATCGTTAAATGCCTGATCAAAGACTATGAGAGCGGCTATATCCCTCTTGAGGTACTCGCGCCGGACTTCCTTAAAAGCTACACTTACTCGGATACGCCCATAAACAGTCATCGCATAGAGATCATGAGAGAGCGGGATAACGATTTCGATGATGAAGAGTTATATATGAATACTCTGTATACAGTGTATTTCAACGATAACTGCGTTAATACGGTAAAATATCTGCAGAAGTATGTAGACTACGATAGT
Source organism: Lachnospiraceae bacterium (assembly GCA_016288005.1). GTDB lineage: Bacteria > Bacillota > Clostridia > Lachnospirales > Lachnospiraceae > RUG11977. The sequence continues at coordinate 153 of JAEEXY010000076.1, read as the reverse complement.
CTGAAAGGGTTTTACGAATAGTTTGAGTTACAATCCGTGGGAGTGGAGAGTGACATAAATGGCATGCGAAGACATGCGAAGACATGCGAAGACATGGGGACGGTTCTTCTGTCTGCGAACTAAAGCAGACAGAAGAACCGTCCCCATGTCTTC
>JAEEXY010000075.1 GCA_016288005.1 Lachnospiraceae bacterium | reverse complement strand
CCGTTGGTTCCGGGCTCACCGAAGATGATGGGGCCGGTCTTGTATGAGATCGGATTGCCGAAACGGTTTACCGACTTGCCGTTAGACTCCATGTCAGCCTGCTGCAGATGAGCGGGGAAACGTGAAAGTGCCTGTGAATAGGGCAGTACGGCGGTAGCGTCGAAGCCGAGCACATTGCGCTCGTAAACGCCGATCAGGGCGTCGAGCATAGCGGGATTCTTACGCAGATCTTTTTCTGCGGCAAGCTTGTCTTCGGCAGCGGCTCCGTCGAGGAAACGCGCGAATACGTCGGGACCGAACGCGAGCGAAAGAACCGCGCCGCCTACCGATGATGTCGATGAGAAACGTCCGCCGATGAAATCATCCATGAAGAATGCAGCAAGATAATCGCTGCTCTTCGCGAGAGGAGAGGTCTGGCTCGTAACCGCGATCATGTGCTTTGAAGCGTCAAGTCCGGCCTTTGCGAGAGCGTCCTTTACGAAGCTCTCGTTTGTAAGAGTCTCAAGCGTGGTGCCTGATTTTGAAACAAGGATAAAGATCGAATGGGCAAGATCGGTTGAAGCGATGACAGCAGCCGCATCGTCGGGATCGACGTTGCTGATGAACTTTGCTTCCATCTTGAAGGTCTTGTTGACCTTTGCCCAGTTCTCAAGAGCAAGATACATGGCGCGGGGACCTAAGTCGCTGCCGCCGATACCGATCTGAACGACCGTCGTGAACTTCTCGCCGGCTGCGTTCGTGATCTCGCCTGAATGCACCTTATTTGCGAAATCGGCGATCTTCTTCTGCTGCTCAAGATAGAAAGCGCGCTTTGAAGTACCCTCTGCGATAACATCGTTTCCGAGCTGTCCGCGGGTTAAGTGATGGAGAACGAGTCTCTTCTCACCGGTGTTGATGACCTCGCCGTTGTAGAGGCACTCAAACTTCTCAGCGAGCTGGGCTTCTTCGGCAAAAGCCGCGAGAGCGTCGATAACGGTCTCATCCACTGCTTTTGCTGCGTAATTGTAAGTAAGTCCGCATGCCATGGGAATGCGGTACTCATGCACTCTCTTCGCACCCGCCTCGCCTGCCATAACGTCGGTGAGCTTTACCTTGTGTCCGAGTGAAGCAAGCTTTCCGTATGAAGCGAGTTCGTCTGTATTCTTCCAAGAAATCATATTACTTTCCTCCTGATATAGTGTTGTAACAATATATAAGAATATAGCACATCATGCCGCGATGGGCAATTTAAAATTATTTTGAAACACTTATTGACACTGTCGGGAAAACGTTCTATAATGAATTCGAAGTTAAAAATATTTTTAAATAGTGATCGCACTACAGAACGGAGCTAAAACATGAGCGGCACAAATATATTCAAGGTTTTGTCCGACAGTCAGCGGAGGGACATACTCGTCATGCTGAAGAACGGCCGGATGAACGCGGGTGAGATAGCCGACGCGCTGGGAGTCACGCCGGCGGCGCTGTCTTACCACTTAAAGCTCCTGAAGGAGGCCGACCTCGTGATGGAGTATAAGCAGAAGAATTTCATTTATTATGAGATCAATGCTACGGTGTTTCAGGAACTTATCTTATGGATCAGTCAGTTCGGAGGTGAAGGAAATTGAAGAAGGTATTATGGATCGTATCGCTGCTGCCGTTGGTGATAACGGCTTTTCTGCTGCAGTATCTGCCGGATAAGATCCCGATGCATTTTGACGGGGCGGGAAATATTGACCGCTGGGGATCGAAATACGAGAGTTTTCTGATACCGTTGGTATTGATCGGATGTGCGCTGCTTATGACTCTGATCGCACGTTATTACGAGAAAAAAGCGGAGCGTTCCTCCGATGAAAAGGAAAGGGAGAGTGCCCGCTCGAACGCGAAGATCATACTGCTGGTGGGACTGATCATGAACATTGTATTCATTGTCCTGCAGGGAGTGGTCCTCTACACCGCTTATATATCCGCGGGAACGGATATTGCGGACAGCCCTGTTGATTTCGGCAAGATAACCTGCATGGTAATGGGGCTCAGCTTCATAGTATTGGGAAATGTGATGACGAAGACGCGCAATAACGGCGCAGTGGGCGTAAGAACTGTCTGGAGCCGCTACAATGACAATACATGGCGCAAGAGCAACCGTTTCGGCGGCATCGTGCTGATGGGGGCAGGCGTCCTGACGATAATCTCCGCGGCGCTCGCGAAGACTTCGGGCGGAGCGAATACGCTGATGCTCGTATGGCTCGGTATCGTTGCCGTCTCTACGATAGTATATTCGCGAAAGGTATATAACGATGAGAAGGCGGCGGAAAAAGCTGCAGAAGCGAATAAGGGCGCAGAAGAGTAATTTATTTGATCATATACTTAAATAAAAACTTAAATAAAAGCCACGGCTTTGTTCCGAAGGATAATTTATCCGGAACAGTTCCGTGGCTTTTTATGTCTGTGTCTGTTATTTCTGCTCTTCGTAGAAGGCCTTTACCGTAATGCTCTGGTTGTAATCTCCGAAGTCCTCGCCGAACAGCGTCATGCCGCCGCAGTTCGCGGTATCCTTGGGCACGGAGAGCTTGAAATTGATCGTGCTGTTGTAATCGATGTTCAGGTCATCGACGGTGGTATCGGAGATCTTGCTCGTCGAATCGATGAAAGTACCGTTCTTATTGATGATCAGGGTCTTTAAGAGACCGTACTGGTTCAGCAGATCGGGCCACCACTTGGGAGTAACGATGCCGTGGCGGGCGCCGTAATCACCGGGGCTGATCCATTTGCCGAGAGGGATATCGTTGATCGCGAAATAGATGTCGCTCGGGTAATCCTCGTTAAACTCGGGGCACTCCGAAGAGATCTCGAACGATATCTGCAGCTCGGTGAGCTTCTGTCCGGCGCGGAGACGGTTGGGGAGATTGTAGACGATGCTGCCCCAGCTGATCCAGAGTATGCCTGCCTTAAAGCGCTCGGGATAGGAGAACGGACGGGGATCGTCGAGCTCGCCTATGATGTGCTCGTTTGTCGAAAGCCCGCAGGTCGGATGAGCGTCGATCGAAGAGTAGTATCCCACGGAGATCGAATCCTGATAGCAGGGACGGTTCGCGCTGCCGAAATCGGGAGACATATCGACGATCAGGCGGCTGTAGAGCGGTCTGACATTTTTGGTGACGCCTCTTTTGCCCGAAGTGGTCTGTATGGTCACGAGCCCCGCAGCCTCGAGCTTGCTGACATGGAGCGAGATCGCGCTGTTCGTGAGGCCCAATGCCTCCGCGAGATCGTTCATGCTCATATGTTCATTCTTATATATCAATTCCATGATCTGAAGTCTCATCGGGGCACTGAGTGCCTTGAAAACTTCTTCTGCCTCCTGCAGTGACTGAAGATATAACATTAGGAACCTCCCCAAATTGTATTGATTAAACTGAAAACTAAAGCAAACAGTATCAAATTGCTCACATTTGAGTGAAAAATGAAATACTAAAGCAAATGCTCAAAATTATATTAGCACGTTGCTATGGGGATTTCAAAGGTATTTTTATGGTAATATTGCACAAAAATCAGACGCGATTTTTTACGTCGAACTGCAAAATAACTATTGCGGGAAAGTGTGAAACGTAGTATGTTTAAGTTAAAGATTAAGCAAATAATGAAAAGGTTAAGCGAATACTTAAATAATAAGACGGGCTCAAAAACGGCGGATTTATCAGCTTTTTTGCGCTTTTTTGGATGCTTACCCGGGTGAAAGCAGATGTTTTGTTTGCGGTTTTCGGTTAGTTTTTCTCATTGTTTACTTAACCAAAAACACTAAGGAGAGTGCGCACATGTTTAATCTTTTTATCAATCCCAGGAACAAAAAGGGACACATCAACCCTGAACTTCAGGGACATTTCTCGGAGCATCTCGGCAGATGCATCTACGAGGGACTGTATGTCGGCGAGCATTCGGACATCCCGAACGTGAACGGCATGCGCAAGGATGTCGTTGAAGCCCTTAAGGAAATGCAGATACCTGTTCTGCGTTGGCCCGGAGGATGCTTCGCCGACGAGTATCACTGGAAGGACGGCATAGGTCCTAAGGAAAAGCGTAAGAAAATGATCAACACTCACTGGGGCGGAGTTGTCGAAGACAACAGCTTCGGTACCCACGAGTTCATGGAGCTTGTGGAGCAGCTCGGATGCAAGTCGTATGTTAACGGAAACATGGGCAGCGGCACGGTTCAGGAGATGAGCGAGTGGGTGGAGTACATGACCTTCAACGGAGTATCCCCGATGGCGGATCTGCGTAAGGAAAACGGTCATGAGGCACCCTGGCGCGTCGATTATTTCGGCGTCGGCAACGAGAACTGGGGCTGCGGCGGAAACATGAACCCGGATTTCTACGGAAATATGTACCGCAGATATCAGACCTATATCCGCAACTACGATCCCAAGCAGCCTATCTTCAAGATCGCCTGCGGCGCGAACGCGGCCGATTATGACTGGACCGACGGCGTATGTAAGGAGGCATTCCGCAACTGCGGCGGACAGCACGGCTTCATGGACGGCATCTCGCTGCATTACTATACGGTTCCTTATGAGTGGAGCCATAAGGGCAGCGCTACCGATTTCGATGAGAAGGCATGGTATGAGACACTTTCGAAGACACTCTTCATGGAAGAGCTCATCAACCGCCATACCGCTATCCTTGACAAATACGACAAAGAGCATAAGGTCGGCCTGATCGTCGACGAGTGGGGCACATGGTACGATGTCGAACCCGGCACCAATCCCGGATTCCTCTACCAGCAGAACACCGTTCGCGACGCTCTGGTTGCCGGTATTAACCTTAATATATTCAACAAGCACTGCGACCGCGTAAAGATGGCCAACATCGCGCAGCTCGTAAACGTGCTCCAGGCGGTGATCCTGACAGACGGAGCGAAGATGATCAAGACGCCTACCTATCATGTATTCAACATGTACAAGCACCATCAGGACGGTGAGCTGCTCGACAGCTTTATCGAGACCGCAAAGGTCGGCCTTGATGAAAAGAAGATGGTTCCTAATCTCACCGAGTCGGTATCGCTCGGAAAGGACGGAAAGATCCATATCACTCTTACGAACCTGTCCGCAACAGACGGATGCGAGATCAGGGCGTCTCTTGCGGATACCGTGATCAAGGGTTCCTGCGCGGAGATCGTGACCGGCAGCATGCAGGCTCACAACACCTTTGACGCGCCGGAGACCGTACACGCGGAGCAGTTCACTGATTACACCGCAGAGGGCAGCGGGCTTAAGATCAAGATGCCCGCGCGCAGTGTGCTCCACATTGCACTTGATATTTGATTTTTGACTTGATTTTGGGAGGATGCTTATGTTCGGAAGCAGGTTTACAAAACGGTTCTGTGCCGTACTGCTTGCATTATGCATGGTGCTTGGCGTACCTGCGGGACTTTCGCAGATGTCGCGGGCCGGAGCCGGCACGGATACGGATGCGTACGTGTCTCTCGCGGATATGCAGATCGCGGCGGAACGCATGGCCACCGGCTATACGAGCGTAAGCAAAGGATATACCGCCAAAGCATATGCGGGGGAGGACCGCGTGACTGTTATGTCGGACGCGATCCTGCCGGAGTATGCGGGCTTCTTAACCTCTGACAGTTATGGTTATTCCTCATCCGTCGCCGCGCTCAGGCACGGCGACGTGATCGAGGTTGCGGTCGAGGTCCCGCAGACGGCGCTCTACAGCATAGGCTTTGAGTATCTTTCCTACGACAGTTCCATACTTCCCATAGAATTTTCGCTGATGATCGACGGAAAGTACGATTTCTACGAGCTGAGGAGCCTTAAGTTCGAGACCTCATGGGTTTCGGGCGCGGATAAGAGCTATGACCGCTACGGCAACGAGATCGTGACACTTCCCGATAAGCTCATCAGATGGGAGAAAAAACAGCTTTCCGACGCGGGCTACAGATATTCGCTGCCTCTTTCGGTACAGCTCGAGGCGGGAGTCAGGACCTTTACGATCAGTGTCGGCGAAGGTACTTTCCTGCTCGGAAACATCACGCTTTCGGCACCTGTGTCGGTACCGGCCTACAGCGGTTCGGCAAAGGCTGAGGGCAGCGCCCTGATAGAGATCGAGGGCGAGGATTTTTATATCAGAAACGATTCTTCGATACATTCGGTAGGTGAGTATTCCTCATCGGTTTCACCGGCATACACGAAAGAAACCGTGCTCAACACGCTCGACGAGGACTCGTTCTCGGAGGCCGGACAGGCGGTGACATACCGTTTTGACGCGCCTGAGGCGGGATACTATTATATCGCACTGAACTACAGACAGTCGGAGAAAAACGGCTTCCCCGTATTCTTTGACGTAAGGGTGGACGGTGAGATACCGAATACCGCTTTCAACAATTATCCGCTGCAGTACGCGACCAAGTACACGACCGCGGCGCTTACGGATGAAAACGGCGATAAGCTAAGCGTTTATCTCGATAAGGGAGAGCACACCGTCTCGTTTACGATCAGTGAGGACCCCGTCAGATACGCGCTCGAGGCTGTGGACGCGATCATGAGCGGCATCAGCGATCTCTCACTCGAGGTCACCAAGGTCGCGGGAACGAACAAGGACAAATACAGGGATCTGAAGCTTAACCGCTACATCCCCGATATCGAAGAAAGACTCTACGGCTGGGTCGGCGACCTGTACTCGATCGCGGATAGCGCAGCGGCTCTGGTGGGCGCGAAGAACGCCGAGGATGTTGCCGCTTTCGCGTATCTGATCATCGCCGCAAAGCAGCTCAAGAGCCTCGCAGATGAGCCCAATGAGCTCGTTTACCGCGTGGATGAGCTGGCTACGAGCACCAATTCGATCAATACGCAGCTCGCCAATTTCGTTGACATAATCGGCAAGAACAATACGGCGATCGACAGGATCTACGTTTTTCAGGGGGAAAAGGTTCCCTCATCAAAGGCCGGCTTCTTTAAGAGCATCAGGCTTTCGCTCGGAAGATTCGCTTATTCCTTCTTCGGACAGAGCTATTCCTCGAGCAATACAGATAAGACCCATATCCAGGTATGGGTGAACCGTCCGCGTCAGTACGTCGAGATCATGCAGAAGATGATCGATGACCGGTTTACGCGCAGTACAGGCATACAGGTCGACCTTTCACTGATGACCGACGCGCAGAAGCTGATACTTTCGAACGCATCGGGCGACACTCCCGACATCGCGACCGGCATCAATTACTCCATACCGTTTGAGATCGGAGCCAGAGGCGCGCTCGTGGACCTGACCAAATTCAGCGATTACCGCGAGATATTCGGGCGCTACAGCGACGGCCTGCTGGTGCCTTCGATAATAGGAGACGGGCTGTACTCGCTGCCCGAAACCATGAATTTCTACGTTCTGTTCTACAGGACGGATATCCTCGGAAAGCTCGGACTCGAAGTGCCCGACACCATCGACGAACTGATCGCGATGCTGCCGGATCTGCAGATGAGAGGCCTGAACGCATATTATCCGACAGGAGCGATGCTCACGATGCGCAACTTCCACGGCGTGACCCCTCTGATATTCCAGAAGGGCGGAGTGCTCTACGGCAGGACGGCGCAGGAGCTGATGATCGATTCCGAGGAGACCATAGACGGATTTACAACGCTTACGGATCTGTTCACACTCTACAACATGCCCGTGGACGTTCCCAACTTTTACCAGCATTTCCGCAACGGCGACCTGCCGATAGGCATCGCTGATTTCAACTCATATAACCTGATACTTAACGCGGCTCCCGAGATCGAGAATTCATGGGCGATCGCGCCCGTGCCCGGCGTACGCGACGAGGCGACCGGTGAGGTTTACAGGTACATGTCGGGCGGCGCAGAATCCACCGTTATGTTCAGATCGAACGATGAGAGAGAGCAGCAGGCATGGGAGTTCATGAAATGGTGGTCCGAGGCTGAGGTCCAGGCGGAGTTCGGCCAGATGGTACAGATCATGTACGGTGACGAATACATATGGCCTACGGCCAATCTCGAAGCATTCGCGATGCTCCCTTACCCTTCGGCGGATAAGGACATCATCATGGAGCAGGCGGGATGCATACTTGAGGCTCCGAGACTTCTCGGCAGCTACATGCTCGAACGTGAGCTCTCGAACGCGTTTAACGATGTGGTCGTTAACGGCGAGACGGTCCGCTCGAGGATAGACGAAGCGGTCAAGATCGTAAACAGGGAGACCGCGAGAAAACTTGAAGAGTTCGGGTATATTGACGCAGACGGCAATATTATCCGCGAATACGAAGTGCCCTCGGTGGAGAGGGTAAGACAGATCCTGGGCAAATAGGAAAGGGACATGAACGTGATGAGAATGATCGAAAGGCGCAAAAAGCCGGGCAGGAACCAGAAGAGCGGATATTTATTCGTGCTTCCGTATGCCCTATTGTTTGTGATATTCATACTGACGCCCGTTGTCATCGCGATAGGTCTGTCATTTACCGGCTTCAATGCGATCGAGCGCCCGAGATGGGTAGGCTTCCTCAACTATATCAACCTTATCACGAGCGATGACACGTTCATGAAATTCGTTCTCCCGAACACGGTCAAATATGCTTTGATCGTCGGAGTCGGAGGCTATGTGCTCTCGTTCCTGCTGGCATGGGGACTGGCTAATCTCACAAAGGGACCCAGAACCGTATTCGCCCTGATACTTTATTCACCGAGCATGACGACCGGTGTCGCGATGGCGGTACTCTGGAAGATCATGTTCACCGGCGACCAGACAGGATATTTCAACAGCTGGCTGATGAGCATCGGTGCGATAAACGAGCCTGTGCAGTGGCTGGTAAATACAAAGTTCCTGCTGCCGATCGTTATAATCATCGGACTCTGGAGCAGCATGGGCGTAGGCTTCCTCTCGATACTCGCGGGTCTGCTGAACGTCGATGAGGCGCTGTACGAGGCGGCAGCGATCGACGGAGTCAGAAACCGGTTCCAGGAAATGATCTATGTTACGATCCCGAGCATGAAGCCGCAGATGCTCTTCGCGGCGGTAATGCAGATAGTCGGGGCATTCCAGAACGGTATGATCTCGACACTGCTCGCGGGCAATCCCACTCCGGGATATGCGGCGCAGCTGATAGTCAACCACATTGAAGATTACGGCTTCATCAGATACGAGATGGGTTATGCGGCGGCCGTTTCGGTAGTGCTGCTCCTGATCGTTCAGATATTCTCGTCACTTTCGGGTAAGCTTTTCGGAGAAAAAGATTAAGGAGGAACAGGAAATGGCAGCTTACAAGGGACATAAAATGAATCCCAAGAGCTTTGAAAAAGGCCAGATCAAGATATATCTGCTGATACTTCCGATGGTGCTGCTGACCGGCCTCCCGATCGTATTCATTTTTTTCCATGCGTTTAAGCCGATGGAGGAGCTGTTCGCGTTCCCTCCGAAGTTTATAACCACGCACCCCACATTAGATAATTTCAGGGCACTGATCAAGGCTTCGAGATCGGCCAGCATTCCGCTCTCGAAATACATTTTCAACAGCATACTGATCACCGGCGCGGTAGTGTTCGGTTCACTTCTTTTCTCAACGATGGCGGCCTACGCACTCTCCAAACTTCGCTTTAAAGGCCGCGATACGATGATGAAGGTAAACCAGATCGCGCTGATGTTCGTATCTGTGGCGGTCATGATCCCGAGATACCTTGTTATAAACAAGCTCGGGCTGATCGACACATTCTGGGCGGAGATACTTCCGCTCGTTGCGCTGCCTGTAGGCCTGTTCCTTGTGAAGCAGTTCGTGGACCAGGTTCCGGACTCGCTGATCGAGGCGGCCTACATGGATGGGGCAAAGGAATGGACGATCTACCGCAAGGTCATCCTGCCTCTTATCAAACCCGCGATCGCGACTGCCGCGATCCTGGTATTCCAGCAGGTGTGGACGAACCTTGAGACATCGAATTACTACATCAACAACGAGTCGCTCAAAAGCCTGGCGTTCTACATGAACACGCTGGCCGGCGCGACCTCGAACACGGTAGCCGGACAGGGAGTCGCGGCAGCGGCTTCTCTGATCATGTTCCTGCCGAACCTCATTCTTTTCTGCATCTTACAGAAGAATGTTATGAACACCATGGCATATTCCGGAATCAAATAAAGGCTTTGCTATTTACAGGAGACTTATCAGACCATGAAAAAGAAACCCACAGGCTTCAGAACGGTGATCGTTCTGCTTCTCGCGATCTTATTTGCGGGCTGTTTCGCGCAGCCGTACAGGATCAGCGCCGATACGCCCTATAAGACCTACACGGTCGACGGGTACGGCTCGACGATCGAGACGCAGACTGCGTATCTGCCTTATACGACGATCACGAAGATCGGCGAGGAGAGCTTAAAACAGCCTACCGATTTCATGCTGCTTGATGACGGATACATCTATATTCTCGACAGCGGCAACAAGAGAGTCGTTGTTTCCACGATGGATGCGGAGCCTGTCATGATATTCGGCGAAGGCATCTTAAAGTCTCCGAGAGGACTGTTCGTAACGCCCGAGCATATCTGCTATGTCGCTGACCGTGACGCGAAATCGATATTTGTTTTCGACGCAGAGGGTAACCTTACCGACACCTACGGAAAGCCCGATTCGGCGATGTACGGAGAGTCACAGGATTTCCTTCCGCTGAAACTCGTGGTCAATTCCTTCGGTACCATGTACGTCATCTGCGAGTCAAACACAAACGGTATCGTTGAGATAAGCCCTGCGGAGGGCGGTACCTTCCTCGGATATTTCGGCACCAACAGCACCAGGGCTTCGCTCTGGACCATCATCTGGAGAGCGGTGCTCACAGAGGCGCAGAGAGCAAAACAGCTCAGCAACCTGCCCGCGACTCCGGACAATCTCGCCATCGATAACAAGGGCGTTATCTACACCGTAACACGAGGCGAGAAAAAAGAGGCATTAAAGAGACTCAACATCGCGGGCGTCAACATGATCGAGCCCGAGTCGTACGAGGATCTGCCCGCAGCGGTCGCTGTCGGCAATCACGACAACGCTTTTGTTGCGGCTCAGAGCGGATATATCTACGAATACAACAATGACGGCGACCTGCTCTTTGTTTTCGGCGGAGCGGACGACGGCGAGCAGAGGATCGGTCTGTCGACCAAGGTCGAGGCGATCCGCATCGGCACCGACGACAAGATATACGTGCTCGATTCCGACAAAGCCCAGATCCAGGTTTATAAACCCACCGAGTTTACCGACCACCTGCATGACGCGCTCTACCTTTTCTCAAAGGGACGCTACACAGAGTCAAAAGAGCCCCTGAACAGGGTCCTCGAGATGAACAATCTCTTTGACTACGCGAACATGGCGATGTCAAAGGCCCTCTATAAGGAGGGCGATTACGCGGGCGCGCTGAAATACTCGAAGCTGGCAAAGGATCTCGATACTTACTCGGATTCTTTCTGGGAGATCAGGGCCGCGTGGCTTAAGCATAATCTGACGGCAGTCATTCTGATCGTCGCCGCGATCGCGCTCGTCTGGTTCGTGCTCAAGGCGCTCGATAAGAAATTCGGCATTCTCGTAAAGCCCCGTATTCTGTTAAAGAACTTTAAAGAAAAAAGACTGATAAAGCAGCTCAGATATATGTTCTATTTCATGAGACATCCGATCGAGGGCTGCTACGGGATCAAGCATTACAACAGCGTATCGCTCTTAAGCTCGAACATACTGCTGGTCCTGATGATGGTCGTATTCGTGATCAACAAGTATTTCTGCGGCTTCATCACAAAAACGGTGCGTGAGGGCAGCTACGATATCGTATCGGACATCGGTATGATAGTGCTGGCGCTGGTACTGGCGGTAGGCTGCAACTACCTGATGTGTACGATCAATGACGGCGAAGGAAAGCTCAAGGAGATCTACTGCTCGTTCATATACGGCTTCGGACCTTATCTGTGCTTCATGCCGTTCATATTCCTGCTGTCGCATGTGATCACCGACAACGAGAGATTTTTCGTCGATTTCGGCAGGCTCTTCATGCTGACCTGGATCGCGGTGCTCATTTTCATCGCGGTCAAGGAGATCAACGACTATTCTGTCGGCGAGACAGTAAAGATCATACTGCTGACACTGTTTACGATCCTGATCGTATGCCTCCTGGCATTCATTATCTATGTACTCTGGTCGCAGGTGATCGACTTCCTGCAGCAGATACCGAGAGAGGTGGTGTATAAGATTGAACCGTAAACCGATCAAGATTATTTCGATGCTTGCGGCGACACTGCTTATCACCGCACAGCTCCTGACCTGCGTGGGAGTCGGCTCCGCATACGGCGATGAGGCACCCGCCAAGACACAGACCGCAGGCGCCAACAGCAGATATACGATGCAGGTCAACGAGGATACGCTCGGACTGACCATCACCGACAATAAAACGGGCGCGTTCATGGAGTCTTTCACGAGCTATGACGACGGCCTGGCAAACAAGACCTGGTGGGGAGCGATGAACTCCGCGGTCGTTCTGACGCTGATCAGCGGAAGCGACGACACGAAGCAGGCAAACACATTTAACGACAATGTCACGAAAAAAGTGACTTACACCGATACGGGCTTTACCGCAACGCTGTTCTGGACCACCTACAAGGTCGGTTTAACGATAGAGGTGAGCCTGACGGAGGACGGCCTGACGGTCAGAGTCCCCGACGATTCGATCAAAGAGGACGGAGACAAGTACAAGATCGGCACGATAGCGCTGTATCCCTACATGGGTACCTCGTATCTCGATTCAAAGACCGGCTACATACTCGTACCCGACGGCAACGGCGCGCTGATCTACCTGAACGACAAGGAAGGCCGCTACAGCGCAGGGTTCTCATCCATGATCTACGGCTCGGACATAGGCTTTGACGAGTCAAAGGTTGAATCGCTCCTCTGGGATCAGTACAAGATAGTCAATTCCGCGGAGCAGGTTATCGCGCCGGTATTCGGCATCGCGCACACGGACGACCGGATGGCATATCTGGCCGTAGTCGAGGACGGAGCGATGAGAGCGAGCATAGAGTGCCTGCCCAACGGCGTGAGCATCGACTATAACCGCGCGTACGCCAAATTCGTAGAGCGCAGGCTCTATACACAGCCGACGTCGAACAACTCGACTTCGGGGTCACTCCATCTGACAGAGAGCGAGAGATCGCATTCCGACCTGCAGGTACGCTACATTTTCCTCTCGGAGGATGAAGCGAATTACGCCGGTATGGCTAATGCCTACCGCGCGTATCTGACTGAGCGCGGGATACTGAAAAACACCGACGAAGGCTTTAAGACCAGAGTCGATTTCCTCGGGTCTGACCGTGAGGAATGGGTGATCGGTACCTCAGCGGTGGTCATGACGACGGTCGAAGACATCAATGAGATATATGCGGACCTTGAGTCAAAGGGCGTTAAGGATATCTTCACCGTATATAAGGGCTGGCAGAAGGGCGGCATCTACAATGTGCCCATATCGAAGTTCAAGCCCGACCGCAAGATCGGCAGCGCAAATGAGCTGGCCGAACTGATAGCGGCAGGCAGGGAAAAGGGCATCGACATCTATCTCTACGACGATGCGTTGAGGATCAATCCCGACGAATACAACGTTACCTTCAATGTCGTCAAAAAGATCAACAAGCGCAAATACGAGGAAGAAACCTACAAGGATGTCTATGAGAGCTTCAACTGGATAACACCGGCCAGGAGCGGGGAACTGCTGAACAAGCTTACCGCGCAGCTCGCGAAGAAGGGCGTGGACGGCCTCTGTGTCGCAGGCATCACCTCGAACCTTTTCTCGTACACCTACAGCGGGGACACCTATACGCGCTACGACACGGCGGCCTCGTATCTGAGGACGGCCGAGGCTCTCGCGGCTTCGGACAGGCTGGTCCTCGAACAGCCCTTCGCGTATCTGTGGGGAACGACGAACGCGTTCCTCGACATGCCGATGTACACCTCGAGCTTCATCGTGGAGGATACCTTTGTTCCGTTCCTCTCGATCGTGCTCAAGGGCGTGATGCCCGTTTATTCGGAGTATGTGAATTTCGAGGCGAACAGGCAGGAGTTCTTCCTGAAGCTGATAGAGACGGGTACTTATCCGTCGTTCTACATCACGAAGGAGAGCTCGGCGGAGCTGATCTATACAAATTCAAACGATATCTACAGCTCGCAGTACGATGCGTACAGCGAGACCATAAAAGAGTATGCGGATGAGCTTTCCGCGATCGCGGATAAGACCGCGGGAGCAGTCATCACGGCTCACGACCTGCTGGAAGATTCTGTTACAAGAGTCACCTACAGCAACGGAGTCAAGGTATATATCAATTACGGCGAGACACCCGCGAGCGCGGACGGCGTCAGTCTGGACGCGATGTCGTACGCGGTCATCGGGAAATAAACGGAGATAAGCAATGAGCAACGTAAAGAAAGAGAAAAAACGGACGGTAAAGCCGGGGAAGCTTGAAAAAAGAGAAGCCCGCATGGGTTATCTCTTTGTGGCTCCGTGGCTTATCGGCGTGGTCGCTTTCCTGCTGTATCCCCTCGGACAGTCCTTCAGGTACATGTGGTACAACATAAGGATCACCCCCGTCGAGACCAAGTTCATCTGGTACGGAACCCAGAATTTCTCGCAGATCTGGCTGGAGAGCGCGGAGTTCCCCCAGGGGCTTGTGACCTATATCTGGAAGACGATAGTCGAAGTTCCGATAATCGTGGTATTCGCGCTGATCATAGCGATGATGCTGAACGGAAAGATACGTATGAGAGGCTTTTTCAGACTCCTGTTCTTCCTGCCGGTCATCATCGTGAGCGGACCCGTAATGAACATGCTGGTCAGCGAAGGCGCGGCAACGATCCCCGCTATGAACGTGCAGGCGATCGTCTCGGCATTCTCGAGATTCCTGCCCGCAAAAGCGGCTTCGTCGGTAGGCGAGATATTCTCGAACATGATAATGACCCTGTGGTATTCGGGAGTTCAGATACTCATCTTCCTCTCGGCGCTGCAAAAGGTCGATCCGGCGCTCTATGAGGCGGCCAAGATCGACGGAGGCTCCGGATGGGAGTGCTTCTGGAAGATAACGCTTCCGACGATCAAACCGATGGTGCTGTTAAATGCCATCTACACGATCATATTCATGTCATCGAACGAGCAGAACGAGCTGATCGTCATGATCAAAAACGCGATGTTCTCCGGAACCAAGGAAAAGGGTTACGGCTATGCGTCGGCCATGGCATGGATGTATTCGGTGGTCGTGACTCTGGTGGTCGTGCTGTTCTTCCTGCTCTTAGGCTCTAAAAAGGATAAGTACGACAGAGCCGTAAGACGGTTTAAGAGGCAGCAGAAGAAAGAAGCGAGATTACAGAAAAAGATCGGAAGGAGGAGCAAGCGCAATGCCAGGAAGTACGCACGCGGCGTCCGCAGGAACAGATA
>JAEEXY010000074.1 GCA_016288005.1 Lachnospiraceae bacterium | reverse complement strand
GGTATAGTACACGCCTTCATCCGTATATCCGACAATATATGTTGCGAGATTCTGTCCGTCGGGAAGCGAGATCCAGCAGCCGTCGAAGTTGTCGAAGAAGATTCCGTATTCCCAATCCGCATCGATGTCGTATGTCTCGCCGTATTCTATTATCTCGGATCCGTCTTCGCTCATTACACAGACAATTCCGTAAACGTCTGCCGCGTTGTAGTATCCGTCTTCGTCGAGCATGAAATAATAGGAACCGTCCTCGAATGTGGGTTCCACATCAAAGCCGATATAAGGACTCTCGCCGGTCACTTCGTAATCGTCGACATAATCCCAGTAAGCGTCATCGTAATAATCCCAGTCGTCGCCCCAGTACCAGTCGCCGTCGTCGTCAAACCATGTATCGTCCTCATAATCCGAATACATATCGCCCGAAGCTCCGACACTTGCGAGCAGATCGACAAAGGAGAGGTAATACGGGCTAATGCAGACCTTTCCGAAGAAGGAGAGCTCGTTCGAACCCTGCACACTGATGGGATAATAAGTCGCAAGACCCGAAGCATTCTTATGCAGATCTCCGCTCACGGAATAGACCACGGCATCGGAGATCGCTTTCGATGCTGCAGCCGCGTTCTTCGAATATGACGCGCAAGCCGAAGCGATGCCGCCGAGATCTATCATATTTGCGTAGCCTTCGGTCTTATTGTTGCCGCCGAAATCATCGATATCCAGGATCGCGCGCACGATATCGGCTCTCTTTTCGGCGTCTTCCGCCGCTTCATACAGATCCTTCGCAAAAGCATTGAAAGATGTGAGGATCGCGTCAACCTTAGAAAGATCGATGATCGAGAAGGTCACCTCATAGTCCTGGTCGTCCTCTTTGCAAGCCTTAAGGAAGCTGTCGGCCACTGTTTTTCCGAGCGCCCGTCCGTCCGCATTGGGATTCTTTACAAGATAATCGCCGATCGCCGTATAATCCCAGCCGCTTCCGGGCTCAACTTCCTCGGAACCGTACATGTAATCCGCAAAGGTAGCCAGTACGTTCGCCGTTTCCACGGTTCCCATCAGGCAGGCGTCAAAGCCGATAAAATCAAGCTTCTTTCCGAAGCTGCCTATCGTTTCGTTAAGCACCGCATCGATCTCGGTCAGATCCAGGGAATCGCTGTCGTATCTTTCATCAAAGCAGACGCCGGTGATGCATCCGCCGCCGTGATTCCAGAAGATCAGTCCGTTGTGCGCGGATGCATGATCCTTAAGACCCCATTTCAGGAAATCCGCCAGAGTTTCCGGGTCGCCCATGTTGCTGAGCTGCTGTTCGTCGACGAGAGTGATCTCCCCGTTTTGGATCAGATAACGCTGGATAGAATCCGGATCAACGACCTCATTGTGCCAGGTGTCGGTACCGCCTGTCTGGACGATAAACCTGACCTTGTCGCTCTCCGAAACCGCGAGCATCTCATCAAGGTCTCCCGTAGCAGCATAGTAGTCGGTTTCCAGATCTGTACCGCACAGGTATACGAACAGTGTCCAGCCGGAGGGAAGAGATGCCGCATTGCCCTGAGAAATCTTCCTCCTGCTCACTTTGAGCTCGCCGGAGCCGCTGTTTACCGTCATAGACAGGCTCTTTACCTGCGCGCTGTTCCCGCCGTTGTCCGCTGTCGTATCATCTGTGACCGCAGTGTTCGCAGGAGTCGGTTCCGCAGGGTCATCCTGTTTCCCGGTGTCGGGCATATCCGTAATATCCGCCGGAGTGCCGGAAGCCACGGCCTGTGTGACCGGAGCTTCCGTAACATCGGTATTGATATCCTCATCGCTTCCGCATGCGGAAAACAGCATTACTGCTGCAAGGATCATTGCCAAAATACTCTTGATCTGCTTTTTCATTTTCTCATCCTTATCAATCTGCATAGTCCCATGCGTTCAGTGTCTCATCGGTAGGAGTTTCTACCGAATTATCGGTCAGGGGCGAGGTCTCCGTTACATATGTTTCACCCGAGTCGGGGTCGATATAGTAATTCCTGTATGCTCCCGTATATGTCCTGAGCCAAACTACTATGGTTCCGTTTTCTTCGTCTGTATATACTCCGTCAGCAGTGCCGTAGTCCCCGGTTTGAAGCTTTTCGTACATACTCTCATCGTTCTCGGCAAGATATTTTTCGATCGCCCGAAGGGCAGTCTCTTCATCCATCGTACGGGAAGATGAGGTGTCTGCGATCACTCTTGTGTCGCTGGTCAGCCACAGATCGTACTCACCGATCCTGATCATAACCAAAATCCTGGTGTTTTCATAATCCCAATAGAATCTTCCCTTATAGACTTCACCGGTATAACCGTCGTCCAGTAAGATATAGGTACCAAACTCGTCTTTACCCAGGGACCATGTCACATCCTCGTTCATGCCCTTTTCAAGGAAGCATAACTGACCCTGATCCTCCTCCATGCCCAGATACAGGAATGCCGCATTGGACTCATCCATTGTCTCCATCGACATTTCATCGCCATAGTAAGGATAGTAAGTTCCAACCATCGGATCGTCAGCGCTCTGGCAATAAACACCGTAGTAAGTCGTTGCGATCACGTCTATAAATTCCTGATCCTCCAGTGTAAACTCTGCGCCAAAGCCGTCTCCGTAATCTCCGCCATTGCCGTAATCATTATCATCAGGGCTTACAATGAAAGGATTATCCCAAATATCGTCGGAAATCTTTGTGAATACCTCACCATCCCAAACCAGGTTTTCTCCCTCTGCTTCAAACGAATAAAAACCTTCTTCCTGCTGGTTATCATATTCACCGTTATTAATTGTTACATGATTTACATTGTATGAAACAAACCTGTTTTCATCGGGAATGAACTCAGTCCAGTATTCATTCCATGCACCATAGTTTACCTGATCCGTCTCTGTATAGTATTCGGTAATAACAATATCAGCTGCACCTTCAGGCACTATACTGATTATGCAATTCCCGCTCTGCCAGAGTCCCTCGTACATATGACCATCGCTGTAAACCTCGTCATCTTCATCGATGTCGGGATCATCGGGCTCTTCGGTAGGTTCAGGCTCAGCGGTAGGCTGCACCTCCTTGGTAGGCTCAGGTGCCGCTGTAGCTGCAGGCGCCTTTGTAGGCTCAGTATCCTTTTTATTATCTGCTCCCGCAGTGATCTCATTTCCGCCTGCGTTGCCGTTGGTGTTATCCTTATTGCCGCATGCGGCAATTGACACTATCATGATAAAAATAATAAGCATCGAAATTACTTTTTTCATTTTGCTTTCTCCTTTATATTATTCTCTTGAAAATACTGTTCCTTTAAAGCCCGGCTCCTCTGTTTCGATGATCATTGTACCGTCTCTTCTGAGAACGATCGCACTGCCTTCATCATCCAGAGCCATAAGCAACCCCCTTCCGTCAAATTCATCAAACAGTGTTCCGGCGCCGGCCCCAAGCTCTGAATTCCACTTGTATTCCATGGCATCGATATCGAGAGTCAGGTGAGCACCCTGATCGTTTCTCCATGAACCTGCCAGCGATTCGATCTCATAGAGTTCTATATCCGGCTGCTCTGCCTGCCTAAATACAGCCCCGTTCAGGTTTTCTTCTTCATTGGCCGGTGAACCGTTTCGCCTCAGACTGATGCTGCCGTCATCCTGCACGTTCAGATCATATATAAACCTGTTAAATCCGATCTGACCGTTTTCCGCAGCATACGCTCCTTTTCCGATACGGCCGCCCGGTGTCTCAAGCACATACGCTGCTTCGTCCGGCAGAAACAGGATCTTATTGCCGTTCTCATCATTCCATTGTCCGTCAAATATGACGGTAACGCTTTCTTCGGGATCCGCGTTTCTTGCGCAGCCCATGCAGATCGCCATAGTGATCAGCATCAGCAGAACAACAGGCAGATACCTATTTCTATCTTTCATAAATCCTCCGCTGCATAAAACAAATGATATATCCTTATAGATCAATAATCATATTATCATCACTATCATATTAATTGAAGTAACCAAAAGTTACCTCTTTTCTTATATTCCAATATAGCAGGCGATCTACAGACGTATATCTGCCACCCGGATGATATAAAACCCGTCAAAATAAAAAAAGAGCCATAAAGGCTCCTTTTCAACGTCCACGATGCGATTCGAACGCACGACCTACCGCTTAGGAGGCGGTCGCTCTATCCTGCTGAGCTACGCGGACGAACACAATGAGTATATTATCATAATCAATTTAAAACGTCAAGAAACTACAATCTATTATGCGGTTTTTCATTTATCGGCCCATCAGGCAAAGAAAACTCCCTTTACAAATATCTCGATACCGATGCCTATCAGTATCAGCCCTCCGACGATCTGGGCCCTGTCGGCCAGCTTCATGCCGAACTTTTTACCGATCGCTATACCTCCGAAGCAGAGTGCGAAGGTTACCGCTCCGATGATGAGAGATGATATCAGCGCCTCTCCCAAACTGTTGTTCGCTGTTGTAAATCCTACCGACAGCGCATCGATCGATGTGGCAACTCCCTGGATCATCAATGCTCCGAAACCGATCGCAGGCGATTCTTCTTCGACTTTTTTGGTTATACCGTCCACCAGCATCTTAATTCCGATGAACAGCAGTAATATCAGCGCGATCCAAGGGATAAAGCCTTTAGATTTGTTAAAATGTTCCACGACTGTCGTTACGCAGAACCATCCGAGCATCGGCATCATGAACTGAAACACCGCAAAAACTCCGGCTATCAGACTCATCTTCCGTGTCTTCATGCAGGGTTCGCCCAGCCCGTTGACCAGCGATACCGAGAACGCATCCATCGCGAGGCCGATACCCAGCAAAATACTGTTTATGTATAGCATTTTATGTGCACTCCTTGCATAAGCGATTATTCCGATTATAACACACACAACACTTTTGGCAAGAGAATTTTCTTGTATATCACGCGAAAATATTGTAATATCAATTTGTATGAAGCCTCAACTATTATCTGATAACAACGGAGGCTCCAAAAGGAGGATAAATGAGCAGAACATGTACTAACTGCGGTGCAGATATACAGGAAGGAACATTATTCTGCACCAATTGCGGCACCAGAGTTGAAGACGTGCCCGCAGCACCCGTAGCTACCGAACCTGAACAGCCTTCGGTCCCCGTTTATGCCGAGCCCGCGCCTGATTTTCATCCCGAACCGGCTGCGCCCGCTCCTGTATTTACAGAGCCCGCACCCGCTCCCGTATTCACAGAGCCTGCACCCGCTCCCGTATTTACCGAGCCTGCGCCTGCCCCTCAGCCCGCGCCCGCTTATAAACCCGAGCCTCAGCCCGCTCCGGCTTATGCACAGCCCCAGCCCGCTCCGAGAACCAATACAGAGGCCGCTTTCGGCGTAGCTCCCGCTGCTCCCGGTGCCACATACGGTCAGCCTGCTCCCGAGCCGCCCTATCAGCAGAATCCGCCTTACCAGCCCGCTCCCGAGCAGTATGAGGATCCCGCCGAGTCAAAGGTTGTTTCGACCGCCGGTTTCTTCTGGCTCTCATTCCTTTACTGCATTCCGGTTGTCGGCTTTATCGCTGCTATCATCATCGCATGCGCAGCCAAGAATCTTAACGTAAAGCATCACGCATGTGCGTTCCTCGTAGCCGTTCTCGTTGCTTTTGTGATCACTATCATTCTTTGCATCCTCTTTGTTATCGCGATCACACAACTCGACATCGATTTTTACGAT
This sequence comes from Lachnospiraceae bacterium, assembly GCA_016288005.1. Taxonomy (GTDB): domain Bacteria; phylum Bacillota; class Clostridia; order Lachnospirales; family Lachnospiraceae; genus RUG11977. The sequence continues at coordinate 9,717 of JAEEXY010000074.1, read as the reverse complement.
TACCTGCACAGAATCGAAGAAGTTCTGCCCACTTTCATCGGACAGTGACCGGAAATATAATACAAAAGGTGTCCAAAAAAAGGTGCCTGTCACCATGGGAAAAACTCCATGGTGACAGGCACCTTTTATTTATGCTTTCGGTATACCTTTTTCCTTTATGTCGAGCAGCTCTGCCTGCAGCCAGACATTTCCTCTGAAACGCCTGCCGGGCGTAGGCTCGCCCATCAGATCCTTTGAATTGATATACACGTCCATCGGGATCTCATCGACATTGATCGTCAGATGCCAGATCTCCTCATGTGTCTCGATATTTTCGAGCTTTCTGACCTCTTCAATGTTGCCGGTGATCTTATACATATCAGACTCGGAGCCGTACGGTACGATACTCGTCTCAACTATTGAAAGGATGTCCTCCTTCTGGATTCGCTGGGAAATGATTGCATATCTCGTGATATCATCGAGCGTCAGGTTCTCGATCGCCTCCTGATTGCCCTTTTTGGCTTCGGCAACGAGCTTGTTCTTTTTATTGTTTTCCTTTTTCTGCTGCTCCCTGTTTTCTACATGAACGAGAGTGGGAAGGATGATCTTGCCCGAATCAGCCAGGCCGACAAACTGCGCGGCCTTATTCTCCAGTCTTTTCTCGCCCTTATAATACTTCAGGAAATCCACGACATTTACCACATAGAATATCAGTGACATGCCGACTCTCGGGTCGTCACACATCGCGGTGTATGCGTCGGAATCAACCTTTTTGTTGATGTAGAACTCATCCTCCGGGTTCATGCTGCCCGCGCTGACACCAAAAGGAAAATAGTATTTGTAATGGAACTTCTTCTCTTCGTCCTCTTCGCCGACAACGATAATACCTGTATCTTCGGTGGTGAATCTGATGTATTCTATCAGCTTTCCGCCGCGCTTTAATTTAACTTCTTTTCTGTATTCGGCTTTGAGGATCGTAGTGCGTATGATCTCTTCGATCTCTCCGGGATTTCCTTCAACGGAAAAACCCACCGATTTTAAAAAACTATGCATTGTATTACTCCGATTATTTATCGTCGAGGCAGCTCCTGCGCGTCTTTGCTTCGGTAAGAACCTTCTTCTCTTCTTCGCTTAAGAGCACGTAGGACTCGCCCTTGATGATCTCTTTGATATAAATGTAACAGCCCTCATTGCTGCTGTGTACCGATGTCAGGACAAAACCGTCGTTGTTGTCGGTCAGCATGCAAAGCGAAAAACTGAGCTTTCCGCCCATTTCCTTAAATGCGTCGTACTTGACGATGCTGAACTTTTGATAAGTAAATTTAAGCTTTTCAAAAATAGTGCCTATCTCGGTCGCGTTGATATCTACCTGATCGCTGATCTTATCGATCTGTTTGAACTTGTCGAGAATCGCTGTCTCCAGGTCCTTGCCGTCCTTACCCTGCATAAAGGTCTCATAGTTGGCTCTGAACTCTTTGAACTTATTCAAAAGGACAATATATAGTATGATCAAAATCAGTAAAACACAACATATGCCGATAACCATGTATCCTACATCAATCCCAAGACTATTTAAAAACTGCATTACTGCTTACCGCCTTTCAAAATAATATCGTAGATCCTCTCGAAGTCTTCGAGGGAATTGTAATCGATGACGATCTTTCCTTTGTTGTTGTCCTTGCGCTGGATCTCAACCTTTGTGCCGGTAAGCGTGATCAGATTCTTTTCATAGCCCTTGTACGCAGCCTCATCCTCGAGAGTCTTTTTCTGCTTTGCGGTCTCAGGCTTGCCCTTAGTGATAGTCCTTACAAGCTTTTCTGTTTCACGTACACTCAGCTTCTCTTCGAATACCTTGCCTGCGATCTCATACTGCAGGTTCGGGTCCTCGATAGCCAGGAGCGCCCTGGCGTGACCTCCGCTGATCTCCTCGTCGATGACCATCTGCTGGACTCTTTCATCAAGTTTGAGCAGACGGAGAGAATTGGTGATGGTAACCCTGCTCTTGGAAACGCGCACTGCTACCTCATCCTGCCTGTAGCCGTACTCGTCCATCAGTCTCTGGTATGCATTAGCTTCTTCGATGGAGTTCAGGTCCTCTCTCTGAATATTCTCGATCAGAGCGATCTCAACCCTCTCCTTATCCTCATAATCACGGATAATGGCAGGAACCTCTTTAAGCTTTGCTATCATGGCAGCTCTGAAACGCCTCTCGCCCGCCACGATCTCAAATCTGTTCTTGCCCTTTTTCTGAAGTATCAGCGGCTCAACTATACCGTGCTGCTTAATTGAATCCGCCAGCTCGTTTAATTTATCCTGGTTAAAATTCTTTCTCGGCTGATCGATATTAACATCGATCAGATTAACGCTGACCATGGTCTCCCCTGCTTTGCCCTCTGCTTCGGCTTCGGTCTTGACCGGTGTATTGTTCTCAGGGATCATCGCGTTCAGGCCTTTGCCGAGGCCGCCCTTCTTTGCTGCCATAATTCACTCCGTTCCGCACCTGAAATAGGCACATGTTGTTAATTTTGCGTCTCCTGACACAAGATATAGATCACTTCTCTGTCTTTACGGCTCTTTTTCTCTTTTTATCCCTTACGATTATCTCTTCCGCGAGCTTATTATATGCCTCTGCTCCCGAAGACTTGGAATCGTAAAGGCATATAGGCATACCGTAACTCGGTGCCTCTGCCAGTCTGACATTTCTCGGGATAACCGTTCTGTAAATGTGCTGCTGAAGATTAGCCTTAACATTCTCTACAACCTGAATAGACAGATTTGTTCTTCCATCATACATTGTAAATACGATTCCGTCAATCACTAACTGAGTATTCAATCTTGCTTTTACCAGATCGATCGTATGGATCAACTGCGATAAACCTTCGAGCGCATAGAACTCACACTGTATCGGAACCAGAACCGTATCCGCTGCTGTCAGTGCATTAACTGTGAGAATATTCAACGAAGGAGGACAGTCGATCATGATATAGTCATAATCATCCTTGATCTGCTTCAAAGTTTCCTTCATAATATATTCTTTTTCATTCATACCGATCAGTTCGATCTCAGCACCGGCCAGATTGACCGTAGAGGGAATGACTCTGAGATTCTCTACCTGGCTCTGACAGATGCAGTCTTTTATTTCACACTCACCGATGATCAGTTCATAGACAGAATTCTCGATCTGCTTTTTCTCAATGCCTATTCCACTCGTTGCATTGCCCTGAGGATCACAGTCCACTACCAGGACCTTCATGCCCTTCATAGCCAATGCTGCAGACAGATTGATCGTCGAAGTGGTTTTTCCGACTCCGCCCTTCTGATTTGCTACTGCTATAATCTTACCCATAGTTCTCCATTCCGTGATTCATGATATTACTTTTTGAATCACTTATATTATTATGTTTCACGTGGAACATTATCATAAAGCAATACAAAAATGTTTCACGTGGAACATTTAGTGTCTAATGTTGTGTCCCCTACAATAGGTTGTGGTTGCTCATTTGATTGGAGCAGAGGAAGGCTTCCCTCCGGCTCTCGGATACTTCTTAGGTGTGGAACTGATCTTATCGATCCTGATCAATGATCGACTGTAGTCAGTACCGACCAGAGTGAAATCAACCGAAACAGCATTACCTCCTCCGAGTACCTTTATAGCCTTACCGGCCTCGGATAACTCTACCGCAGCTTTTTCACCCTTATACGATATGAAGCATCCTCCTACAGAAGCAAAAGGCAAACAATATTCTACAAGTGTAGAAAGATTGGCAACCGCCCTCGAAACAACTATGTCATACTGCTCTCTGTAAGCGGGCTTCACCGCGGCCTCCTCAGCGCGCGCATGAACCGTCTCGATATCCTTAAGTCCCAGTTCTTCGATCACTTCATTTAAGAAAACCAGTCTCTTATTTAGGGAATCGAGAAGCGTGAGCTTAATGTCCGGATAAACTATCTTCAGCGGGATCCCGGGAAATCCGGCTCCGGTACCGACATCGATCATCTTCTGCGATTCGGGTTTTATCGCCCGGCCTATCGTAAGGCTGTCGGCAAAATGTTTTATCGCCACTTCTTCGAAATCGGTTATCGCGGTAAGATTCATGACCTTGTTTTTTTCCACGAGCATTTCGTAGAAACGTATCAGCATCATGAGCTGCTCATCGCTGCATGTTATATCGTTTTCCGACAGTATTTTCCGCAGTAATTCCTTCTGCTCCATTCTTTAATCTCCACGGGCGCGGGCTGATGCCGTCCCCTAAAATCTTTACATGCCGCGGTTACTGAATCACGGGTCCTTGTTTACCTGCGGCTGTGATCATCAGGACTTTGCTCTGGCAAGATATACCAGCAAAACATTGATATCCGCCGGCGAAACTCCCGATATGCGCGATGCCTGTCCGATCGAGGCAGGTCTCATTTTCTTAAGCTTCTGTCTGGCTTCGATCCTAAGTGAAGGAACGTCGTCATAATCGATCGTATCTGGGATCAGCTTTTTCTCGAGCTTTCTGAACTGATCTACCTGGATCCTCTGTCTCTTTATGTATCCCTCATATTTTATCTCGATGTTTATCTGTTCAGCGACAGTTTCATCCACATCCGGTCTGAATGTATCGATCTCTGCGATCGCCTCATATGAAAGCTCCGGCCGTCTTACAAGCTCCGCGAGTGTGGCTCCGGTCGTGAGTTCTGTGCTGTTGTGGGCACGCAGGAAATCCTGTATTTTTGCGACGGTTCCGACGGTTGATGTCTCAAGTCTTTGGATCTCCGACTCTATCACTGCTTTTTTCTGTACAACCTGCCGGTATCTCTCATCATCGAGCAAACCTACCCTGTGACCGTATTCGTACAGACGCAGATCGGCATTGTCCTGTCGGAGCAGCAATCTGTACTCCGCGCGGGAAGTCATCATCCTGTAGGGCTCAGAAGTTTCCTTGGTCACGAGATCGTCGATCAGTACTCCGATATATGCATCCGAACGGTCGAGTATCAGAGGATCCTTACCCAACAGCTTCATCGCGGCATTGATACCTGCGATGATACCCTGCGCGGCAGCCTCTTCGTAGCCCGAGCTGCCGTTGGCCTGTCCGGCGCTGAACAGTCCGTCGATCTCCTTAAATTCAAGAGAAGCCTTGAGCTGTGTCGCATTGATGCAGTCATATTCGATCGCGTATGCATTGCGCACGATCACCGCGTTTTCCAGTCCGGGAACCGAGCGGTACATCGCATACTGAACATCCTCGGGCAGACTGCTCGACATGCCCGAAATGTACATTTCATTGGTATAGAGGCCTTCGGGCTCAATGAAAACCTGATGTCGCTCCTTATCGGCAAACCGCATGACCTTGTCCTCGATGGAGGGACAGTATCTGGGTCCGACTCCTTCGATCATTCCGGAAAAAAGAGGGGAACGGTCGATATTGTCGCGGATTATCTTATGTGTTTCTTCGTTGGTATATGTAAGCCAGCAGCTGACCTGATCCCTGGCTATATCTTCACTCCTGTTTGAAAAAGAAAACGGAACGATCTTCTCGTCGCCCTTTTGCTCTTCCATCTTTGAAAAGTCGATCGAACGCTTATCTATCCTGGCGGGAGTGCCGGTCTTGAAGCGTCTGACTTCGATTCCGAGATCTATCAGTGACTGCGTCAGATGATCGGCCGAAGGAAGTCCGTTCGGGCCTGTATAATGACTGACCTCTCCGGTGATGCAGCGCGCTTTCAGATATACTCCGGTGCAGAGGATCGCGCATCTGCAGGGATAGATATTGCCCGCAAATGTCTTTACTCCGGTGACTGTTTTTCGGGATCCTTCTTTTTCCTCAGTCAGTATCTCTGTTATCTCATCCTGCCTTATGGTGAGGTTCGGAGTATTTTCCAGAATCTTACGCATCTCGCGTGAATAATCTTTTTTGTCGGCCTGGGCACGAAGTGAATGCACCGCAGGTCCCTTTGAAGTATTGAGCATCTTCGACTGGATGAAGGTCCTGTCGATATTTTTTCCCATCTCGCCGCCCAGAGCGTCGACTTCCCTTACCAGATGTCCCTTTGAAGTCCCTCCGATATTGGGATTGCAGGGCATCATCGCAATGCTGTCGACACTGACCGTGAAAACCACAGTCTTCAGTCCCAGCCTCGCGGCGGCCAGCGCAGCCTCGCAGCCGGCGTGTCCGGCACCGATGACCGCAACATCATAATCGGGATAAAACATACTGCTCCTTTCCGTGCAGATCACTTTCCCATACAGAATTCACTGAATATCCTGTCGGCCAGATCGTCTTCGACATTGTCTCCGGTGATCAGTCCGAGCGAAGCATAAGCAGCCATCAGATCGATCGAATAAAAATCCTCGGGCATGCCTGCGGACAGGCTCGCCTTAACGGCTTCGAGGCTCTTTTTCGCTTCGATCAACAGGTTTTTCTGACGTACGTTGGTAATGCATATCTCATCGTTAATATCAAGTGAACCCGCGAAAAACATATCGGTTATGCACTTTTTCAGATCATCGATGCCGGTATTCTTCGCTGCGGAAATGCCGATCACGGGTACGGACCGGTCCCCGAGCTTTTCCCGTATCGATGCCGCGTCGAAATCTTCTACGTCCGTCTTATTAACGAGTATTATGCATTTCTTATCTCTCAGCATTTCGAGTATGCCGATATCTTCACCGGTCAGCCCGACCGTCGCGTCAACGACATACAGTATCAGGTCCGCTTCCTGTGCGGCGGCGCGCGCTCTGTCAACTCCGATGCGCTCGATCCGGTCATGAGTATCGCGTATGCCCGCGGTATCGGTCATCCTGAGCACTATGCCGTCGAGCACTACGGTCTCCTCTAATGTATCTCTCGTGGTTCCCGCTATATCCGTGACTATCGCTCTCTCTTCCCCGAGGATCACGTTGAGCAGAGAAGACTTGCCGGCGTTGGGTCTGCCGAGTATGACGGTCGCGATGCCTTCGCTTATTATTCTACCGTTGTCGTTTGATTTGATCAGAACGTTTATCTCTGAGATCATCTTATCGACATCGGCTTCGAGTTCTTCGGGAAAACCGTCGAGGCTGAAATGCTCCGGATCGTCGAGCGCCGCTTCGATGAATGCAGTCTTTGAAAGAATCAGTTCTCTCAGAGATGATATCTTTTCTTTTACATCGCCTCTCAGCTGTCTGACTGAATTCTTAAGCGCAAGTGAACTCTTTGCCGCAATGATGTCGCTCACCGCCTCGGCCTGGGTCAGGTCGATCCTGCCGTTTAAGAATGCCCGCTTTGTAAACTCTCCGGGCTCCGCGGGTCTCGCGCCAGCAGCGATCACGGCTTCGAGTACAGCCTTTGTCACTACTATGCCGCCGTGACAGTCGATCTCGATGACATCTTCGCGGGTATATGTGTGAGGGGCTTTCATTTTGAGCAAAAGCACCTCGTCTATAGTTTTTCCGTCTGCTTCGATAAAACCGTAAGCGGCCTTGAAGGACTCCATCTCTGAAACCTTTTTGCCGGAAGCCGCGCGGAATACCGCGTCTCCGATACCGAATGCAGCATCGCCGCTTACTCTTATGATACTGATCCCGGAAGCCGAAAGCCCGGTAGCAACAGCAGCTATCGTATCATGTTCCATATGCCGCATCCTTTCCCGATCAATGAACAAAAGGCGGGTTTATCAAAACCCGCCTTCATAACAGTTTTTACTCCTTAGAAGCTTCAGCCTTTGCCTGAGCCTCGGCTGCGGCCTTTGCAGCTGCCTTCGACTCTAAGTAATCTGCGTAATCCTTCTTGTAATCGGTGCTGTAATCCTTAGTGTCGGCACCGTATCTCTTATGAAATTCGCGGCTGCTGCTGACTTTTTTGTTGTTTCTGCCCGAATCAAAGCGCTTGTTTCCGTAACGGGAATTACGGCGTCTGTCCTCATAAACAACACCCTTTTTGGGAGCGATGATAACCTTGCGGAAAGGCTCCTCGCCTTCACTGAAGGTCTCAACGTATTTGTCGTTCTGAAGCGCCGAATGGATGATCCTTCTCTCGTAAGGATTCATGGGCTCAAGCGCTACCTGCTTGCGGAACTTCTTAACCTTTGTAGCGATGTTCTTTGCGAGATTCTCGAGTGTTTCCTTACGTCTCTCGCGGTAATTCTCGGTATCGAGCTTAACCTTTACGTACTTGCCTGTCTCCTTTGTAACAGCGAGACTTGCAAGATACTGGAGTGAATCGAGTGTCTGTCCTCTCTTTCCGATGAGGATGCCCATGTCGTCGCCGACGATCTGAACCTCAAGTGTCTCCGCCTCTTCGTTGTTCACAACATCAACTGTTGCCTCAACCTCCATGGCGCCGAGAACATTGAGTATGAATGTCTTAACTATCTCTTCGGGATTAACGGCTTTCTTCTGAGCCCTGATAACTGCGGGCTTTTTTCCGAAGCCGAGGAATCCTGTGCTGGCCTCTTCAACTACCTCATAAACGACCTTGTCGGCAGTTGTTCCGAACTCGGCAAGTGCGGCTGCAAGTGCTTCTTCAACCGTATTGCCGGAAAATTCCTTCCAATCTTCCATTATTATTCAGTTCCTTCCTCTGCAGCGTGATCATCGACAGCGATCTCTTCGTTCTTTTCCGGCTTGGCCTCGTCTTTAGCGTTGGCGCGCGCTGAAAGAAGATTTGCGTTCGCGGCTATGCTCTTCGCACTGTATGAAACCGTACTGCGCTGATAATCGGCTCCGCTGACAGATTTGCGTTTATTGTTTTTCTTGTATTCGGTATTGTCGTATGAGGGGTTTTCGTAAGTCTTGGTAGACTTTTTCGCAACCTCGGCCATTTTGTTGTCATATACGACACCGAGCTTTTCTTTTCTCTTGTTGGCTTTCTCAACATTCTTCTCGATCATCGCATCAAGGTCGGTCTTATCAAGATAACGGTTAATGAAAATGGTCTGAAGGATGGTGAACAGGGCAGAAGCTATCCAGTAGATGCCTACACCAATAGGGAGCATAAGACAGAATACACCGGACATGATCGGCATGATCGTGTTCATGGTATTCATGGAACCCGCCATCGGATTGTCATTGTTCTTGGTCTGCTTCTGAGGCTGATTAGTGCTCATCAGCTTTGTCTGAATCATCTGGGTAACTACTGCGAGTACCGGGATGATAAGTGACCAAATTATCTTGAAATTAGGTGTATCAAGAATGTTAAGACCAAAAAGGTTGTTGGCTCTTATAATACTCTCAACTACTGCCGAACAGCTTTCCTTTATGCCTGAAAAAGCAGAAGTCTGGAAAAATGCTTCCCAATTGTTAGTTGAAAAATTAGCAAAAACATCGATGAGGTAATTCTTGTAAACCTCTGACCCAACTGTATAAGATACATCAGGATTAGTAAGGTTTGACATAACACTCTGTGCTCTTGAAATACCATTCTCACTAATAAATGCTGATAATGCTTCAAGATGTCCAGAATTAGCAGATACTGCATCTGCCACCTTTCCATACCATTCGCCAATTTCACCAACATATGCGGGGATTGCATATATTACTCTATAAAGAGCGAACATGATAGGTAATGAAATGAGAAGCGGTAAACACCCACCCAAAGGATTAGTGCCATATTTAGCATAAACTTCCTGAGTTTCGGCCTGCTGGCGCCTCATTGACTCTTCGTCTTTTTTGCCCTTGTACTTTTCCTGAATCTTTGTAAGCTCAGGATTCATCTTTGATGAGAGTCTCGTGAATTTCTGCTGCTTTATCGTAAGGGGCAGCATAAGCATTTT
>JAEEXY010000073.1 GCA_016288005.1 Lachnospiraceae bacterium | reverse complement strand
AAAACATGGGAAATACATGGGAAACATGTGAAGACATGGGGACGGTTCTTCTGTCTGCGAACTAAAGCAGACAGAAGAACCGTCCCCATGTCTTCTTCATGTCTTTATTATTCACTATATTACCCTTTATTCTGTGCGGCTACGAGCTCGTCGCTGCCGAATAACTTACGAAGCTTGGGTTTTTCTATCTTGCCGGTAGGGTTGCGGGGAATCTCCATGAAAACGATCCTGTGAGGTCTCTTGTAACGGGGGAGCTTGAGGCAGAACTGATTTACCTCATCCTCGGTAAGAGTGTAGCCTTCCTTGACCTCAATAGCGGCAAGAGTGGTCTCGCCGAGACGGGGATCGGGAACGCCGATTACCGCAACATCCTTAACCGCATCGTTTGTACGGATAAAGTCTTCGATCTGAACGGGGTAGATATTCTCACCGCCGCTGATGACAACGTCCTTTTTGCGGTCTACGAGGAAGATAAAGCCGTCCTCGTCCTCCATGGCCATATCACCGGTAAAGAGCCATCCGTCCGAGAGAACCTCGGCCGTAGCCTTGGGATCGTTGTAGTAGCAGTCCATGACGCCGGGGCCCTTGATGGCGAGCTCACCAACCTCACCCTGTTTTACGTCGTTATGCTTTTCATCGACTATGCGTGTCTGCCAGCCAAAGCCCGCTTTTCCGATAGCGCCTACTTTATGGATGTTCTCGATGCCGAGATGTACGGCGCCGGGGCCGATAGACTCGGAGAGGCCGTAGTTTGTATCATAATCGTGGTTCGGGAATATCTTTTTCCAGCGTGCGATCAGGGACTGGGGAACGGGCTGTGCGCCGATGTGCATGAGCCTCCACTGATCGAGCTCATAGTCCTCAAGTCTTACATCACCTCTGTCGATCGCATCAAGGATATCCTGCGCCCACGGAACGAGCAGCCATACGATGGTGCAGTGCTCCTGCGAAACGGCCTTCAGGATGGTCTTGGGATCAGTGCCTTTGAGCAGTACGGATTTCGCGCCTACGAGGAAGCTGCCGAACCAGTGCATCTTGGCGCCTGTATGATAGAGCGGAGGAATGCAGAGGAATATGTCGTTATGAGTCTGACCGTGATGGTTCTGCTCAACGCGGCAGCTGTGCATCAGCGCTCTGTGCTTATGAAGGATGGCCTTCGGGAAGCCAGTGGTACCCGAAGAGAAATAAATGGCGGCATAATCGTCATCGGTAAGCCCGATCCTGTTGAAGGAACTGGAGCAGTTGGCGGTGAGCGATACGTAATCCTCGGCAAAGGTAGGGCAGTTGCTGCCTACGAAGAAAAGCAGCCTGTTTTTGCTGATGTCGTCGCAGATCTCCTCGACACGTCCGATGAACTCGGGACCGAATACGAGGATGTCAACCTCTGCGAGATCGAGACAGTACTTGATCTCGTCGGATGCATATCTGAAATTGAGCGGAACGGCGAGCGCTCCGGTCTTTAAGATACCGAAATAGATGGGCAGCCACTCGAGGCAGTTCATCAGCAGGATAGCGACTTTGTCGCCCTTTTTGATGCCGCGGCTCGTGAGCAGATTGGCAAAACGGTTGGCCTTCTCGTTAAATACGTTCCAGGTGATCTCCCTGCGGTAATGCGTCGTGGGATTTGCCTCGATAAGATTGTATTCCTTCCAGGTTACGCGTCTGTTTTCGGTAACCTGAGGATTGATCTCAACCAGAGCGGTCTCATTTCCGTATAGGGAACAGTTTTGCTCCAGAATATCGACTATAGGCATTTCATACTCCTCCTAAAAATACATAATACATATGCGCGAAAACCTAAAGTTTCCGCACAGCGTTTTTATTATATTACGTTGACGCGTTAAAGTAAAGAAGAATTTAATATTTTTCTGAGTTTCCGACTGTTATTGAAATGACCTTCAAAAAAAGATATAATTACAGGTGTTAAGTTTTCGTTTCAGAATTGATTTGGAGGTATAACTGTTGGCTGAAAGGATGAAGACGCTGATCAGACAACTGAGACAGTCTATATACACCGGCGAGAGGCGCGAAAAGCAGCTCAGCATGATCTTTAAGATCGGTTTCATTATAGCTGCGATCGGCGCTTTGATGACAGTCCTTAATTTAATCCAGCATAAAGGGCTGGTGACTTATACCACGTTAGTCATTTGTGCGGCCGGTATTATTATTTCTGTTGCCGTTAAGATATTTGACAATATTAAGATAGCGATAGTTACCGCTTGGGTGTTCTGTATACTGGTTTTCTCATACTACACGATCACAGGCACGAACGAGGGCTTTGCGATACTCTGGACGCTCATGGTGCCGCTGGCGCTCGGATATTTTTGCGGTATCCTGTACGGGCTGTCGGTTTCGGTCTACTATGAGCTGCTGTTTGTCGTGCTGTTTTATACGCCGTTACGCGCGCATATGAGTGAATTCTACTCGGAAACTTTTATGCTGAGGTATCCGATACTGTATCTTACTTCGATACTGATCAATTCGGTCACCATGATCAGCAACCATATCAGCACACTGACTTTGATGGAGTCCGAAAAAAGGATCGCTGAGGCGCTGAAACTGGCGGAGGAAGAATCGGCACGCGCGCAGGCTGCGAATGAATCGAAATCGGCATTCCTATCGCATATGTCTCATGAGATCAGGACACCTATCAATACGGTCCTCGGCATGAACGAGATGATCCTCAGGGAATGTGACGACGATACGGTTCTTTCATATGCGGACAACATCAATAACGCAGGCAGCACATTGCTCGGCATAATCAACGACATCCTTGATTTCTCCAAGATCGAGGCGGGTAAGATGGAGATCATCCCGGTAGAATACGATCTTTCATCCGTGCTTAACGATCTGGTCAATATGGTATTTATCAGGGCCGACGAAAAGGGCCTCGAGCTGAAGCTTGATTTTGACGAGACGATCCCGAAGGAGCTGTTCGGCGATGAGATAAGGATAAAGCAGGTAGTGACGAATATCCTGACCAATGCGGTAAAATACACCGAAAAAGGCAGCATTACCTTCAGCATCGGCTATGAGAAAACTCCCGATCCCGGGGCGATCATGATGAATGTCTCTGTCAGGGACACAGGTATCGGCATCAAAGAGGAGGACATGAAAAAGCTGTTCTCCGAATTTGACAGGATAGAGGAAAAGCGCAACCGTCATGTGGAAGGCACGGGTCTCGGCATGGGCATCACAAAGAGACTGCTGGAGATGATGGGTTCGACGCTCAATGTCGAGAGCGTGTACGGGCAGGGTTCTGTATTTTCATTCTCGATATTGCAGAAGATCGTAAGTCCCGAGCCTCTCGGCAATTACGGCGATTCTTACCGCGAGCATGTTAAAAGGCGGGAAAAGTATCATGAGCAGTTCACAGCGCCGGAGGCCGACATCCTGATTGTCGACGACAATCCGATGAACCTGATGGTATTTAAGAGCCTGATAAAACGGACGCTGGTAAATGTCGATACTGCAGAGGACGGAGACCGCGGACTGGTCATGGCTTCCCGCAAAAAATACGATATCATTTTCCTGGATCATATGATGCCCGGCAAGAACGGTATCGAGACATTGCATGAGCTGAAAGCCGATAAGAACGGCATTAATTACGACACGACGGTCATATGCCTGACAGCCAATGCCATTTCCGGAGCGAAAGAGACCTATATCAAAGAGGGCTTCGAAGGATATATCTCAAAGCCGATCGACAGCCGCGAGCTGGAGGATATGCTGATGGCGTATATCCCTAAGGAAAAGCTTTGCGCGCCCGGGCCTGCTGAGGAATGCAAAGCCGAGATCAATGCTTTGGAGGACGAGTTTGTGATCGCTGACGATGACGAACTGGCATACTTAAAAGGCAGTCCGATAGACACCGCCGAAGGCCTGAAAAACAACGGCGGCAAGGAGAATTACAGGCAGATACTGAAGATATTTATCGACTCGGCAGACGAAAAGATATCAGAGCTGGACCGGCTGTATGACACAGAGGATTACGACGGATATACGATCAAGGTCCACGCGATGAAGAGTTCGGCGAGGATCATAGGCGCAAAGGCTAATGCCGAAAAGGCCCAGCTGCTGGAGAATGCCGGGAAATCAGGCGATACCGATTTCATTAAGGACAATCACGGCGCATTTATCAATGAATACAGGGCATTAAAGGAACTGGTGATGCCGCTGTTCGAAAATGAAAGCATTCCGGATAAGCCTGTGGCCGATGATGAGCTGGTAACAAACGTGTTTGATTCGGTAAAGGAAGCGGCGCTGCAGCAGGACTGCGACATGCTGGACGCCATATTTGAGGAGCTGGAGGAATACGCGATGCCCGAAACTGAGGCAGAGCGATGGGAGAAAATACAAAATGCGTATAAGGTCTTCGATTACGATCTGATCGTTGATCTTGTAAAAGGGAGGAGTAAATAATGGACTTTTTTAATTCAAAACTGATCAGATGTGAGTACGTTTGTCATGAGCGGATCGGCTTCATCGGCATAACATCGTCGTCAGACAAGATCATCGTAGAGAGCGGTGATGTCGAAAATGTCATGATCTCCTATATGGAGTGCCCCGGAAAGCATGAATACACGCTGATCGAGGAGGGCGGCAGGCTGACGCTCGAGAGAAAGAATATTTTCAGTTTTATCTGGAACCTGTATCAGCCGTTCCTGGACAACGCGATTCGCGTAACGGTTCCCGGCGGTTTCGGCGGAGTGCTGGAGCTGAAATGTTCGAGCGGCAAGGTCGATGTTTCCGGCCTTAATGCCGAGAGAGTTAATATCAACTGCAGTTCGGGCGCGATTAAAGTCGAGAATGTAAACACAGGCAGACTCGATATCGGGACGTCGTCGGGAGCTATCAAGATAACCAATGTATACAGCGGCAGCGATATCAATGCCGGAGCTTCGTCAGGTTTGATCTCACTGATCAATACGACTGTAGCGAAGGATGTAAGCGCCGGGAATCATTCGGGCCTTATCAGGCTTATGAACGTGAGCGCAGGCGGCTCCGTGATCGCGGGCACCAAGAGCGGCGGCATACTTTTCGAGTCCCTGAAGACCGGCGGCAATATCGACCTTTCCACTATGAGCGGCGCGATCAAGGGTTCTGTTGCCGGAAACCGCAGCGAATACACGATCACTTCGCATACCATCTCGGGCTACAATGGGCTGGAAAACAGCGTCGGCGGCGCAAAACGGCTTAACGCCAATGCAAAGAGCGGCGCGATAAAGATATCGTTCATGGGCTAAAAAGAAGACACGGGGACGGTTCTTTTGTCTGCAGAGATACGGGCACGGGATAGTTATTCCGGCTTTAGGAGGTAATTATGAAGCGACTGGTAGTTTATTATTCTTTATCAGGAAACACCGAAGAAGCAGCTAAAAAGATAGCTGCAAAGCTTGAGGCTGATCTGCTTAGGCTGGATACTGAGAAAGCCATGCCCAAAAGCTTTCCGGCGCGCATACTGGTCGGCGGCGGGCAGGTTATGATGAACTATATTCCGAAATTAAAACCAATGGAAAAGGATCCTGCCGGATATGACGAGATAATCCTCGGCTCGCCCATCTGGAACAGTAAGGGTGTACCTGCGATCAACGCATTCTTACAGGATGAGAAAGCCGCAGCAAAGGTTACGTCACTGTTTTTCTTAAGCGGCGGAGGAGAAACGAAAAAGGGACTTGAGGCGATCACCAAGAAACTGCCGAATCTGAAGCATTCGGTTTCTCTGCTGGATAAGAAGCATCAGGACAGCAGGGACAACGATGCGAAGATCGAGGAATTCGTAAAAGCAATTCAGGGATAAGATATGTCAGAACAGATCGATCCCCAGCTTCTTCAGTTCCCTGTATATCGACGATACCGGGTAACCCACAATGTTGTAATAGTCGCCCTCAATCGACTCGATATAAGGACAGAAACGGCCCTGAATCGCATATGCGCCGGCCTTGTCTAGGGTTTCGCCGGTGGCAACATAGGCGCGTATCTCATCATCGGTCATCGGAGAAACATTTACTGCGGTGGAAACGGAGTAGTTGACAGTCTGTTTTATCTGCCCGTCCTCAATGACGATGAGGCAGACACCGGTAAAAACATGATGCGATCTGCCGGCGAAATCGCGGATCATATCAAAGGCCTGCTGCTCGTCGTGAGGCTTGCCGAGTATCTTGCCTTCGTAGGCGACAACGGTGTCACAGCCGATAACAACAGAATTGAGATAGTCTTTCGAGAGGCTGCCGATATCGATGCGGCCTTTTACTTTGCCGGCCACATCCTCAGCCTTCATTTTTGAAAGCTTCTCAACGAGCCGCGCAGGTTCGTGCCCGGACATATCTTCCTCTTTGTCGGAGGGGATTACGATATACTCGGCACCGACCAGATCCATTATTTCACGGCGTCGGGGCGAGCCCGAAGCAAGAACTGTTTTGTATTCCATGACTTGTTATCCCTTCTACTTAGTTATTCATTTACAATTATCGGCAGAATAATCTGTTATGCTTTTCTATTCGCAGACAAAAGAACCGTCCCCATGTCTTCACTCTATCCCGGCTTCGGTGTAGAAGACGGCTATTTCGGAACGTTTGGCCTTGATCGTGCCCTGGACCATGTCGGGGGAACCGCCGCCGCGGATCTCAAAAGCAGATTTCATGCTGTTTATCAGCGCTCTGCAGTCCTTTGATGACGAAGCGATGATGAACCTGTATCCGTCGTCATCATTGCCGCAGAAAGCTGAGCAGTAGCCGTCGGTGCCTGAAACGAGCGTATTTACTCCGAGGCGGAGATTGTCCTGATCGCAGGCATCTATCCAGATGATGGGATTCTTTTCAGCCCTGACCTCATCGGCAAGAGCTAAGATGCTGTCACGCTCGAACTTGACGAGCTTAAAGCGGGCGTCTTTGAGGGCATCTGAGATTTTCTCAACAGCGGGTACGATCTCGGATATCTTGGCCGAAGTGATGCGTGATATCGCGCGGGTGTCATTGAGCTGGGCACGGGCTGAGATAAGAGAGCGCTTTCCGCATTCGATCCACATTCTCGTGCCGCCCTTAAAATGCTCTGCAGCGACGATCCTGATCGAACCGATCTCGCCGGTCCGTTTAACATGAGGAGCGCAGCAAGCGCACATATCGTATCCGGGATACTCAACGATCCTTACCTGACCCGTGAGCTCTTTTTTGCTGCGGTAATCGAGAGTCTTGAGCTCGTCCGCAGAAGGGAAGAAGATATGCGTCTCAAAGTTCTCATAAATCGCGCGGTTGACCGTGTCTTCTATGAAAGCTATATCATTTTCCTCAAAAGTAGTGTTAAAATCAAGAGTTACTTCGCGGGCGCTCAGATGGAAGCCGACATTGTCCGCGCCAAAGAACCGGTGCACGGTGCCTGACACCAGGTGCTCGCCGGAATGCTGCTGCATGCGGTCAAAACGCTGTTCCCAGCATATTTTGCCGCAGACCTTTGTGCAGGCAGCGACAGGTATGTCGCAGATATGGTGGACCACATCGGATTTTATGGATACATGCAGGACATTGATCGAATTAACATCTTCGGTGTCGTCTTTATCGGAGCAGGCTGCGTCTTTGCCCTCGCCGCATATAAAGAGCTTACCGCTGTCGCAGTCCTGACCGCCCTGCTCGGGGAAAAACGCGGTCTGATCGAGCACTATGTCAAACGCATCTTTGCCGCTGTATTTTATGGGTTCACATGAAAAAACCGATGCAATGAAATCAGTCTTGTATGCATCACGGTCGTATAAGAGAACAGTCATGTCAGTTCCTCGCTTTTTATTGCCGAAATCTATGGACCGGTGAACAGATTATTTCACTGATCCTTCTCGGCTTATTGAAATTAATAATATCATGTTTGCGGCAAAAAACAAATATCGTATTATATGCACGATACAAGATAACACTATGAATGTATATGATAATACATTCCCTGCTGTGTTATAATCTTTCCGATAACTAAGATCGGAGGTCAGAATATGGTTGATGTAAAAGGGAGATGGGCATTTATCACAGGTGCCAGCCGCGGAATTGGATTCGGAGCGGCATTGTTCATGGCAAAGAAAGGATGCAATCTCATCCTGCACGGAAGAAAAGAAGAGCATCTTGAAAAGGTTGTGAGTCTGGCAAGGGCGGAAGGCGTGCAGGCAGTGCCTGTGGCATGTGAGCTTTCCGACCTTGACGCCGTTGCGGAAATGCTTAGGAAAATAGACGCGCTCGGGGTTAATGTCGATATCGTTTTAAACAATGCCGGCGTTCAGATAGCATACAGGAACGAGTTCCTTAACACTCCCGTTTCCGACTATGAGCAGAGCTTTAAGATAAATACTATCGCGCCGATGATGATCACTTATCATTTCCTTCCGGGAATGATAGAAAGAGACTTCGGACGCATAGTAAATACGACGAGCGGCATCAGGCGCGATCCCCAGCAGGCAGGCTATTCGGCCAGCAAAGCCGCGCTCGATAAGGTTACTATGGGCCTCGCATCTGTATACGACGGGACGAATGTTATGATAAACATCACCGATCCGGGCTGGTGCAGAACAGATCTCGGCGGTCCGCACGCGCCCAATGCTCCCGAGAGCTCACTTCCGGGTGTCGTGGTCGGTGCTTTTGTGGATGATAAGAAATCCGGACGGTGCTTCAGCGCCGGACACTTCTACGGGATGACGCTCGAAGAAGCCGTAGCGCATGCCGAGGACAATTTCCCGATATATATCGGGTCGCTGGAGTGAGGTTATTTAAATTACTAGCAGGACACAATGAAGACAATGGGACGGTTCTTCTGTCTTGAGAACCATAAGACAGAAGAACCGTCCCATTGTCTTCCCCATTTCAGCCTTAAAACTTGAATTTTCACTCAAACTATACTAAAATATAATCTTAGTATGGATTCTTATGAGCTTTTGGAAACGGAGTTTCGGATATGACGGCAGAGATCAGCGTTAAGGAATTAAAGGGCGTAGGAGACAAAAACGCGTCACTGCTTTCCAAACTGGGCATTTATACCGTTCGCGATCTGCTCGAATATTATCCGAGAGCCTACGATATCTTCGGACTGCCGGAGAATATCGCCGAACTGCGTGAAGGCAGCGTTGCGGCCATCGAGAGCATAGTGCCGATGAGACCCGCGGTGCTTCGGACTCCGAGGTATCTCATCGTTTCGATGAACGCGTCGGATCCGACAGGCAATATCAAGCTTGTATGGTACAATACGCCGTTCATCGCGAGCCAACTGAAAGTCGGCATGCGCTTTATATTCCGCGGCCGGATAATCCGCAAGAGAGGCGAGCTCGTGATGTCGCAGCCCGTGATCTATTCGCGGGAGGCCTATATACGCAAGCTTTCGGAGCTGCAGCCCGTATACCCTCTGACCAAGGGCATTACCAATAATCTGCTGCTGAAACTCATGAAAGAGGCGCTGACCCTGGTGGGAGCCGACGAGGACGCTCTGAGCGCCGCGGTCAGAAAGCAGTACGGTCTTATCAGATACAAAGAGGCTCTGCAGAATATACATTTTCCGCTGAGCAAAGAGAACTGTATCGACGCTCATAAGAGGCTGGCTTTTGACGAATTCGTCCGTTTTTCCGCGCTCGTCCGTACGATGAAGGAAAACCGGAAGATCGAAGTAAATAATTACAGGATAACCGATTTCTCCGCATGCGAGAGGCTGAAGGAGTCACTGCCTTACAGACTTACCGGCGCTCAGGAAAAAGTATACGGTGAGATATGCCGGGATCTGGCATCCGATACGCTGATGTCGCGCATGATACAGGGTGATGTCGGCTCGGGTAAGACCGTTGTCGCTATGCTCGCTATACTTGCCTGTGTAAAGCAGGGCTATCAGGCATGCATCATGGCACCGACCGATGTGCTGGCGAAGCAGCATTATGAGGACTTTACAAAGATGCTGGCGCCTTTTGATGTGAGAGTTGAGCTGCTGACGGGAGCGCTCACCGCAGCGCAGAAACGTAAGGCGCATGAGAACATCAAAGCCCATGAATGCGATGTAATAGTCGGTACGCATGCCCTGATACAGGACAGCGTCGAGTACGACAGACTGGCTCTCGCAGTTATAGATGAACAGCACCGTTTCGGTGTAAACCAGCGTGAAGCCATCCGTGAAAAGGGTGACCATCCGCATATCCTGGCCATGAGCGCGACACCGATACCCAGGTCGCTCGCGATCATACTGTACGGAGATCTGGACCTGTCGATCATCGATGAGATGCCCGCAAACAGGCTGCCGATCAAAAACTGTGTCGTAGGTACCGGATACAGACCGACCGCCTACGGGTTCATCAAAAAGCAGATTGCTGAGGGACATCAGGCATATGTCATCTGCCCCATGGTCGAGGAGAGCGAGATGACCGAGGCGGAGAATGTCATCGATTACACCGATTCCCTGAGGGCGGCGCTCGGCGATGAGAGCATCACCGTCGAATTCCTGCACGGCAAGATGAAAGCCGTCGAGAAAAACGCGATAATGAACGATTTCTCCTGCGGAAAGATAGATATCCTGGTTTCGACTACAGTTGTAGAAGTAGGCGTAAATGTGCCGAACGCGACCGTTATGATGGTCGAGAACGCCGAGCGTTTCGGTCTGGCTCAGCTCCATCAGCTCAGAGGCCGCGTAGGCCGAGGCAGCGCGCAGTCCTACTGTATTTTTATTAAAGGTTCCGATTCGAAGGAGATCGATGAACGACTCGATATCCTTGTTAAATACCGCGACGGCATGCAGGTGGCTGAAAACGACCTGAGGCTGCGCGGACCCGGAGATTTCTTCGGGACCAGACAGAGCGGAGAGCTCGTCTTCAAGATCGCCGATATCTATTCGGATGCCGATGTTTTAAAGGCAGCGACCGAATATGCCGGCTCGATGACAAGAGAGGAGTTGTTATGTTTCAGTCGTACACAAACAAACAACTGGATAATATAGCACACGACAATTATGAGATCTTACGCAAGTATTGTCAGACGCTCGAGGTGGAAGGCTACTGGGACGGCGTAAAGGCCGTGCTCAAGCAGTCTATTTATGCGTTCCTTGATGTCTATGTGCAGACCGTACTGATCAAGCTCGCGCTGTACTGTCACAAGCTGGACCGCGACGAAAAGCGCTTTATTTCCGAGCTTCCGGACATTAATATGTTCGACATCGACCCGAATGAGCCGATGGAGCAGCGCGTGCTCGACGAGACGGACAAGATATTCTCGTCACCACCCATACTTCTGCAGCTTTGCGGTCTGCGCGATCTCAAAATGAAGACCGGCATGCAGTCGCTGTTTTTCGACGCTCTGCTTAATATCCAGCTCGCGATGGCATTTGCCGACACGAACAAGACCAATCTCGTTGCGGCTTTCATTCGCGATTATTACACGAGCGTCGAGGCATTCTTCGGCACACAGTCGAATTACGGCGCGATCGTTAATGAGCGTTATATCTTCAAAAAGCTCTGCAGCGAGGCTCTCGCCGACAGCGCGGCTAACCTTAAAAAAGCAGGCGACAGCTTTGAAAAATACTGCGAGATCAGTGCGATCGAGGGCACACCGATCATTCCTTCGAAGGTCAACTTAAAGCCCGAAGCGCCTTCGCGCGAGGCAGTCGCGATCAAGAAAATAGTCAATACGGAGCAGGAAGAGCAGCCTGTCAACAGTCTGCGCGACGCTTCCGACCTCGACAGGCTCTTAAAGGAACTGGACGATCTGGTAGGCCTTGATGCGGTTAAGGCAGAGGTCAGATCCCTGATCAATCTGATAAAGGTCCGCGCGCTCAGGAAAAAGCATGGACTGCCGCTCATGGATATGAGCTACCATATGGTATTTACCGGCAATCCCGGCACGGGAAAGACCACTGTGGCCCGTCTGATCGCGGGCATATACAGGGAACTCGGCATTCTCTCAAAGGGAACTCTGGTGGAGACGGACCGCTCGGGCCTGGTGGCCGGTTATGTCGGTCAGACGGCTATAAAGGTGCGCGATGTCGTAAATAAGGCTCTCGGCGGCGTGCTGTTCATCGATGAGGCCTATGCGCTCGTCAACCAGTTCAGCAACGATTTCGGCGATGAGGCCCTCGAAACACTGGTCAAGCTCATGGAGGACCACAGAGACGACCTGGTTGTCATCGTAGCGGGCTATACCGATGAGATGCAGACCTTCTTAAAAGCCAATACGGGTCTCACCTCCAGATTCAACAAGTTTATAACCTTCAACGATTACAGCAACGAGGAGCTGATAGAGATACTCCGCTCCATGGCAGTAAACGCGGGATTTAAGATCGACGACGCCGCCATCAGCAAATGCTACGGCATCATCGAAAACATGAACGAGACCGAACGTGCGGATTTCGGCAATGCCAGGGGTATCCGCAATCTGTTCGAGCGTATCGTCATAAATCAGGCAAACCGTATCAGCGACTTAAGCGACCCGACAGTTGAGGAGCTTACAAAAATCACCGCTGACGATGTGAGGAAATAATGTTAGGCTTTGTTTATTTGATCTTAAGTATATTGCTCGGGTTTGTCGCGGTTAATCTGTTTTTCCCGCAGATGAAGTTCTTTACGGAGACGGATTACAACGGCGGAAGACTCGACCTTTCGCTGTGCTTTATGATACTGCCGGTTTCGTTTACGTTCGGCATTATCGTAATGAACTGGATCAGCTATATCCTGGCCTGCATGTTCTCGCGTTCGGACGTTCCGCTTTTCCTTGCCGACGAGATAACGATGGTCTTCGCGATAATAGCCATCGGAGTAGGTCTGTTCATCATAATCAGGGGCAGGATAATAACTCTTGGCGACATCTTTTCCGGCGTAACACCCGAGGAAAAGTTCATGTTTGCCGCTATCGCGGTACTGTTCGCGTTCCTGATCACAAAGTCGTTTTTTATATCACACGGACAGCTGTATGTCGGACTGACGGTTTTCTCTGATTTCACGCCGCATGTCTCGATGATCAGGTCCTTCTCGGTCGGGCAGAATTTCCCGACTCAGTATTCCCTGTTCGCAGGTGAGGACGTAAAATATCATTTCATGTTCCAGTTCCTCGCAGGCAATCTCGAGTTCCTAGGCATGCGCCTTGACTGGGCATTCAATCTGCCGAGCTTCCTCTCGGTCATGAGCATGTTTTCGCTCCTCTATGTGCTCGCATGCAAGATAACGGGCAGGAGAGCGGCCGGCATCATCGCCTGCACGCTGCTGACCTTCAGGAGCTCGTTTTCGCTGTTTTACTATATCGCGGGACTCCCGAAGGGCACTAAGATATTCAGGACACTGCTCGACAATACGGAGTTTATCGGCTCCACACAGAATGAGAACTGGGGTCTGTGGAACCTTAACGTATATATCAACCAGCGTCATCTGGCACTCGGTATCAGCGTCATGCTGGCCATCGTCCTGATATTCCTGCCGAGACTCTACGAGAGCTTTGAGCGCATGAAGGAAGAGGGCGGACATATCAGGAATTATTTCAGCGACAGTCTGCTCTGCCCCGAAGGATGGCTTCCCGAGGAGATCCTGCCCGCAGTCGGCGCGGGACTGCTGCTCGGCGGACTCGGTTTCTTTAACGGAGCCGTTCTGCTGGCAACCATCATTGTGCTGTTCTTTATCGCGGCCATGTCTCATCACAGGCTGGAGTTCGTGATAACCGCAGCCATCGCAGGCGTTCTCGCGATCATACAGGAAAAGATTTTTGTCGACGGCAGCGCTTTTTCGACTTCGTTCAGATACGGATTCCTTTCAGACAACGGCACGACCTCGTCCTCGATCTATTTCCTGATCAAACTGCTGGGATTCCTGCTGCCGCTGCTGATCGTTTATTTCGCGCTTACGGACGGCGTAAGGCGTTATATAATAATCGCGTCTTCCATGCTCATGGTATTCGCGTTTACGGTATCCATGACGCCGGATATCGCGGTCAATCACAAATACATAATGTTCGCGGTCATGTTCTTTGACATTTTTGCGGCCGACGCGCTCGTTAATATGTTTACCCACGAGAAATACGCGATGAGGGCGATAGCGGGCATTATACTGCTTTGCATGATATCTACGGGCATCTACGATACCTATATCATCTCAAAGCGCAATAACGCAAAGAACTCGATGGTAAACAATCTCGACGCGCCTCTGACCGTCTGGATGGAAGAGAACTGCAAAAAGGACGACATCGTCCTGACTCCGAATTATTATCTGTCGAATTCGAGCAACGGCAGTTCGATATTACTGAGCGGCGCGATGCTGTATAACGCATGGCAGTATTTCGCATGGTCCTGCGGCTACGATACTTCAGAAAGGGATATGATCGCGGCCGAGATCTACAGCTGCCGGGACATTTCAAGACTAAAAGACCTTATCGGGCAGGCGGGCATCGACTATATCGTGATCGAGCGCGCCAACAGGGAGTGCCCTGACTATGAGCTGAACGAAGCTATATTCGAGAACAATTTCACGGCAGCCTACACAGAGGGCTCCGACATCGATAAGATCACGGTTTATTACGCAAAATAATTTACGCTGAGGCGTTTGTGGGGGAGAAAACAAATGAACAGAAAGGCGGAACATATATTTATCGGAGGCATAGGGCTGCTGCTCATAATTGCCTCTTTTGTGCTCGCGAACAAGCTGTTCGGCGATGAGTTCAAGTTCTTTGCCGAGTGGTGGTTTGCCGTTTTCGTTATAGGCGCGGTATTCATGCCGCTTTGCGCGATGGTATTTAAGACCTTCGCCGACAAGGGCTGGATATTCTCTAAGACGATCGGCATCGCGGTATCGGGCTGGCTTGTCTGGTATCTTTCATCGGTCCATATCTTAAAGTTTACGCGTACCGCGTGCATCATAGCGCTCGGTATCTGTCTTGTTTTAAACGGCCTGCTGTTTTTCTTAAACTTCAGGAAAAAGGTCTATACCTTTGAATCGAGGAACCTCGCGCATATCATTCTGGTCGAGGGCATTTTCCTCGTGCTCTTCGTATTCTGGCTCTATCTGAAGGGCTTTAATCCCTATGCTTACGGAACCACCGAAAAACTGATGGACTACGCGTTCATGGTTTCGATGGACAAGTCCGAATATATGCCGCCCAACGATATGTGGCTCTCGGGACAGCCGCTCAATTACTACTATGTCGGACTGTTTATGTCCACATATCTGTCAAAGCTCTCCGGCTGCGGCGTTCATTACGGCTACAATATGATGCTGATGATGATCTCGGCTCTGGGCTTCTCGCTGCCCGCATCGATCATCTACAACGCTGCCAGTGACAAGCTCTCGGATTCCGGACGATCAAAGCATCCCGTATTCAGGCTTTTCCCTGCTTTTGCCGGTGCTCTGGCGGGCATCGCAGTATCGTTTACCGGAAATATGCAGTACGTGATCTACGCAAAGATCATACCTGCGCTCAGATCCATGTTCGGTATCGACAAAATGGCGGAGAAGCTCGGTTATACATTCCCCGGCTACTGGT
>JAEEXY010000134.1 GCA_016288005.1 Lachnospiraceae bacterium | reverse complement strand
CCGAGTCGAAATCGCCTCTTAGAGCAGCAAGGCGCGAAGCCGTTGCTGAGCGGCTTAACAGCTGCTCTTAGAGGAAGTTTGAAGAGGCGTTGCGGCAGCAATTCGTTCGGGAGTTACCCGCCGTGAGCCCTTCTGTTTATCATCGACTGCAATATTAAGATCGGGGCCGCCTGCACGAAGCAGCAAAAAGAGGACGGAAGAACCGTCCCCTTGTTGTATGTCTTGCTTTTTATCTGAGAACTGCCGAGCTCTGTGCCGGCAGCGTGAGCTTTGTTCCTTCCAGAGTTGCGAGAGCATGGCGGATGCTCATCTCGGAGTAGACCGCGGCGGTGAGCTGCGCTTTGGAAACGTCGAAGTAGTTGGTGATGGGATCGCCGCTCTTAAAGGAAAGCGCCGAAAGGTCTATCTCCACGGTGCTGCCCGAGGTATTATGGAATACCGCGACTGCCTTGCCGTCCTTGACCGATACGAAGCCGCCTGCCTTTGTATCCTTGATCGCCAGAGCGTGGTACTCGCCGGAAGCGATCTCGGGATTTGCCTTGCGGACGAGGATCAGTTTTTTGTAGTGGTTCAGCAGACTGTCAGATTTGCCGATCTGCTCGGCCACAGTACCGTTGGTCTGCTTGTCCTTTTCAAAGGTCGTGCCCTGAGGATCCCTTACGGTGTCTCCGTCGCCCCAGAGCATAGCGAGACGCCTGTTAGCGTCGGTGTTCGATGAGCCGCGCGAGCCTTTCATCGCGATCTCCTCGCCGTAGTAGATGAAGGAGGATCCGGGATTTAAGAGCAGGAGCGATGCCGCCATTTTCGCGTATCCAGAAGCATAGGTGAGGTACCCGGCTGCGCGGTCCATGTCGTGGTTTGCCACGAACGAAACGAGAGAAGCCGTAGGACGCTTTTCGTGTATCGTATCCAGATAGTACTCGATGTAAGAGGTATATGCGTTGACATCGCCCTTTTTTGCGGCGGAGGCGATCATGCCCTCAGCCTGTGACATCGAGAAATTGAAGCAGTCGAGCGCGGGCTCGTAATTCATGACAGTCATGTCGCTGTCCCAGACCTCGGCCACCGTAAATATGTCGGGATCGATCGCGCGCAGGTCGTTCATGTATTTGACCCAGAACTCGCCGCTGCGGACATTGTCGCCGTAGTAGATGTACTTTGCGGCATCAAAGCGGAATCCGTCGATGCCGATCTCCTCGAGGTAGTAGCGCGCGACATCGAGGATCGTGTCGTATACGAAATCGTTGTCGAAATTCAGCTCGGGCATGTCGGTGCTGAAATTGCACTCGTAAAAATGCTCGGAGCCCTGGATGCGGGTGAAGGACCTGCCTCCCTCGGAACCCTTGTCATTCCAGGTGTAGAAATCATAGTAGGGGCTTGCGGTGTCGCCTGTCGTGTGCGCGTTCCTGAAATTGACGAACCAGTCGTTGTATCTGCCGGTGTGGTTGATGACGAGGTCGAGGATCAGTTTGACTCCGCGGGCCTCGCACAGATCTGCGAGCTCCTTTAAGTCCTCCATCGTGCCGAAATCGGGATCGATCTTGTAATAATCGGTCGTATCGTATTTGTGATAAGAGGGGGACATGAAAATGGGAGAGAGCCAGATGCCCTCGACTCCTAAACTCTTGCCGGAGGCCGGATCGCCGTCGTTCAGGTAATCCATGCGGTTGATGATGCCGCGCAGATCGCCGATGCCGTTGCCGTCCGAATCCGAGAACGACCCCACGAATATGTGATAGAAAACGCGGGAATTATCGGATGAGCTGAGCGCGGTGTAATTGCTCAGGTTGACATCATTGATCAGGACTTCGCCCGAAGCGTCGACCGGATAGCTGTCAGTATCGGGGGTCAAAAGCCCGTGTGATGTGCTGTCTCCGGTACCGGTGCCCGTATCGCTCCCCGCATCGGGTGTGGGCTCAGCGGTCGGCTCCGCGGTGGGAGTGACGTCCGGATCGGATGCCTTCTGTTTACAGCCCGTCATGGACATGAGCATGGACACGATCAGGAGAATACAAAAAATATGCCGAAATGTAGAAAAATTCTTCATAAATCCGCCCTCATGGTGTATAATCAAAAATGATAAAGTGGGTTATTGTTTTGCTGGAAACGTTTCCACGAAAAGTATAGCACCAATTTCCCTGTTTTTCAACATATACATTTACCCGGGGGGTTGAAAATGTCCAGGATTTATACCAGGGACCTTGTGCCGGGAATGATCACCGATGAGGATGTTTACTCGGTCAATGACCAGCTGATCATTTCCAAGGGCCAAAAGCTGACGGACAATTACATAAACAGACTTGTATTTTACTCGATAGCCAGCGTTCGGATCAGGGACGGCTCCGAGGATATCGTGCCTGAGCAGAAGCCGCATGAGGACACTTATTCGGAGAAGATCCTTGCGAGCCAGGAGTACAAGGAATTCAAGGCGAGCTTTGAGGTGGCGGTAAAGCACATCAAGGGCTTTATGAACGACGTCATCGAGAAGCGTGTAAAGATCGACGAAGAGTATCTGCTGAACGAGATACAGTCTCTGATCGTGCACAACGACAACAGCATACATCTTTTCGACATGCTCCATAACATGCATGTTTACGATGACCCGACCTACGCCCACAGTGTGAATGTCGCGCTGATCTGCAACATTTTCGCGAAGTGGCTCGGTTTCGAGCAGGAAGAGCTGAATGTCGTTACGATGGCCGGACTGCTCCATGACATCGGCAAAACGAAGATCCCCGAGGGCATCATCACGAAGCCCGGGAAGCTGACTGACGAGGAATATGCCCTTGTTAAGACGCATCCGGAAGAGGGCTACAAGATCCTTAAGGAGACCACGCTCAATCCGCACGTTATCAATTCCGCGCTGATGCACCACGA
>JAEEXY010000072.1 GCA_016288005.1 Lachnospiraceae bacterium | reverse complement strand
TCTCGTTATCCATAAGCATTCCCTTTCAAAATAATAATATGTGAATACAATTCATGTATTCTTTAAATATTGTAACACATATTTGCTAAAACGAAAAGAGGTTCCTTAAATTTTGCAAAAAAATAAGCCCCCGCTGAAGCGGAGGCTCACTTACTTTTACTGCATTACGCTCAGATTGAGCACGATCGATAAAACGATGAAGCAGGCTGCCAGGATAATGGTAATCTTAGAAAGCATACCTTCCTTTGAACGGCCCTTGTTCTTCGACCAATAAGAATTCGAACTTGCAGAACCTGTGATAGCCGATGAAAGACCCTCACTCTTGGAATCCTGCATAAGAACGATCACTACTATAGCAACACAAACCAGCAGAAATGCGATTGTGCAGATGACCTTTAAAGCTCCCATGTTAACACCTCCCATGTAAAGAATTGCACTTGAACCGTCTCTTCAAGTCGCACCTTTACAAGAATATCACAAGGAATCACGTTTTTCAAGAGTTTTTTATCTATTGGTTCTCAAGTTTCAGCTTGCGGTCGATCGTATATGTTTTATCGATCTTCTCTTTTGTTTCACCATTGATCGGAGTACCGCTTCCGTAGAAATGAATGATTGTCCTGCCTTTTTCAAAAGTAATTTCCGTATCAAGCTGCAGATCCTTCTGATAGCCGGTCAGGATCGCTGCATACTCTTTATTGTATTCGTTTGATATCTTTAGCCATTTCTCATTCGCTGACTTTGACATCCCCAGTCCGCCAAGATATGAACGACATGTAATCATGGGGAAATTCACCAGTCCATCATCCGAATGCGATATTCCGATACGGATATCCGGAGTGTTGTAGAGTACAGTCAGTGTACCAGCGATACAAAATATTACCAGTACGGCAACAGCAATTATTATACGCTTTTTCATAAATAACCTTCTTTCTGTTTCAGATTGTAATCAGTTTTATGGTTCAGGTTTATTATTCAAGAAAACAAATCTCTATACGTATCTCTTACATAGACATCCTTAATTACTTGTGTACTATCAAATATAATTATACATGAAAAAGGTGCGGTTCACAACTCATGAAGTCGTTTACCGCACCAAATTAAAACATATTCAATTCTAAACGCTTATCTGATCAGCAGCGACTCTCCGGTCATCTCAGCGGGCTTCTCGATGCCCATCATGTCGAGCATGGTGGGAACGATGTCGCAAAGGCGGCCGCCGTCCTTGAGGTCCTTTACGCCGTCTGCATTGACAACGATGAAAGGAACCTGGTTTGTGGTATGCGCGGTGAAGGGCGCGCCGGTCTCGTAATCGATCAGCTGCTCAACATTGCCGTGGTCTGCGCAAATGAACATCTGGCCGTTAACTTCTTTTATAAAGTTCTCGATCTCGCCGAGGCACTCATCGATAACCTCAACTGCCTTAACAGCAGCGGGGATAACGCCGGTATGGCCTACCATGTCGGGATTAGCGAAGTTGCAGATGATAACATCGTAATAAGCCTCTCCGTTCTCATCCTTTTTGGTAATGGCCTCCGACAGTCTGTCGCATACGGTGTAAGCGCTCATTCTGGGCTTTTTATCGTATGTGGGCACGTACTTGGGAGAATCAACCAGTATCCTGTCCTCGCCCTCGTTGGGAGCCTCTACGCCGCCGTTAAAGAAGAATGTAACGTGAGCGTACTTCTCTGTCTCGGCGATACGCGCCTGACGCATTCCGCGAGCGGCAAGGAATTCGCCGAAGGTATTTGTCAGCTCAACCTTTTTGAAAGCAATGAGCTTGTTCGGGATCGTAACATCATACTCACTGAAGCATACATACTTAAGCGGGAAGAATCCGTTCCTTCTCTCGAAGCCGTCAAAGTCCTCGCAGCAGAGAGCTCTCGTGATCTGTCTGGCTCTGTCGGGTCTGAAGTTAAAGAAGATAACGGAATCGTTGGGCTTGATAGTAGCAACGGGCTTGCCGTCCTTTTCTACAACGAAAGGAACAACGAACTCGTCTGTAACGCCTGCGTCATAGGAAGCCTGGATGCCCTCTGTGGCGGACTTAGCCTTATTGCCTTCGCCGTAAACGAGCGCTGCATAGCCCTTTTCCACACGGTCCCAGTTCTTATCACGGTCCATTACATAGTAACGGCCCTGAACCGAAGCAACCTCGCCAACGCCGAGCTCTGCCATCTTTGCTTCGAGCTGTGCAACGTAATCCTTGCCCGATGCGGGAGGAGTGTCACGTCCGTCGAGGAAGCAGTGAACATATACCTTCTTAAGGCCGTTGCGCTTAGCGAGCTCTAAGAGGCCGTAGATATGTGTGATATGGCTGTGAACACCGCCGTCCGATACCAGACCGTACAGATGCAGGTCGGAATCATACTTTTTGCAGTTCTCAACTGCCTCGAGCAGCTCGGGATTCTTAAAGAAATCGCCGTCCTGGATTTCCTTGGTGATGCGGGTAAGGTCTTGATAAACGATACGTCCGGCACCCATGTTCAGGTGACCCACCTCGGAATTGCCCATCTGTCCGTCGGGAAGTCCGACAAACATACCCGAAGCATTGCCTCTCTTAAAGGGATATTCCTTCATAAGGCGGTCCATAACGGGAGTCTTTGCCAGAGCGACAGCATTGCCCTCTGTTTTGTCATTAAGGCCGTATCCGTCAAGTATCAGTAAAACTGTAGGCTTCTTTGCCATATATAAAATCCTCCGATCTGTAATAATACTGTTTTACAATGATCCCGTGAAAACGAAACCAAACCGCTAGTATTATAAGACCGAAGGATTTCAAAGTCAAGTTAGCAATGGCTTATTTATAACAGATCGGATTTAACTGATATGATCAGTCTTTTAACATAAAACTGATTTTCTCACGTATTCTGTTAAAATCTACACGGCACTGACCGTTCCAAATGTTAACAGGCACCTCGTCCT
This sequence comes from Lachnospiraceae bacterium, assembly GCA_016288005.1. Taxonomy (GTDB): domain Bacteria; phylum Bacillota; class Clostridia; order Lachnospirales; family Lachnospiraceae; genus RUG11977. The sequence continues at coordinate 12,880 of JAEEXY010000072.1, read as the reverse complement.
CAAATGAATACTCTTCGGGATCGGGTGACTTTTCAAAGAAATAAACAAGTACCTTTTGCTTGTCCGGTATAACGATCCAGTATTCCCTGACACCTGCTTTTTTATATTTTTTGAGCTTACGTACCATGTCATGGAACCAGCTGGACGGTGAAAGGATCTCGATGACCAGATCAGGTGCACCGACTACGCGGGGATATGTGATCTTATCACGGTCACATACTACAAATACATCAGGCTCAACGATAGTTTTATCATCGCAGTCCAGCTGAACATCCGCCGGTGCGATCATCGGAATACAGGGACCGCCGTTGGCATCGACATAATTCTCAAGTATAGTATGGATCAGGCCGCTGATACGCTGATGCATAAAAGAAGGGGATGACATATCATAAAAAACGCCGTCTATCATTTCGACCCTGATATCATCCGGAAGAGCCAGATAGTCGTCCAGAGTATGATCAAAATTCGATGACAGATCATAGGCGCTCGTGCCATCCGCCGAGTACCGCTCCGGTCTGTAAACGTCGGAATCCTCACGGACAAAGCTCGCATCGAAAACAGCACTTAATGCCTCGAGCGTACTGCGTCTGGGTGAATCTGTGAACTTGCCCAAAACCTTTTGTACCGTACTCAGCGGAACTCCGGACAAGGTAGAAATATCCTCGTACGAATAGCCGAACTCTCTCTTTCTTCGGTTCATCTCGTCAACGGTCAGAATATTCATATTGATATCTCCATATAATGCTGCAGGAAAACTACCCAAGAAATGTATCCATAATGTTGCCTTAATATATCCTTATTATAATCAAAAATAGTTTTGATGTCAAGAAATATCCATATAAATATCCATTAAACATCCATTGTTTAACCGTTGTTCCCGTTTGCTGCTTCCGGCTGCTGCATCCGACTATTAATCTGAGCCAATCGGGTCTACCTCCAGTTTATATCGATCTTTTCTTCCGTATCATTTGAATCAGGGTTGAAATTGATGAAATAGTCTGTGCCATACTCCGTATCGGTTCCGGGGATAGAATCATTAATAGTCTCTGCTTTCAGGATAGAATCGTAAGTCAGACTAAGGCCAACTGCCGCACATACCTCGTCAACCATTTCTTTCAGCTTTCCTGTACCTTTGTGGGAAACGATATTAAAACTGTATTTACATTCATAATCATCAGGTATGGCGATCTCAACAGAATCATAATCGTTGGAGTGGCAGATCATGACGCTTGCAGTTAACATACTGTCATTCTTATCATCTATATTTTTAAATGTAAATTTATACCTGTCGCCTATTTGATCAACAGGGAAAACACTGTACGGATCTTCCTGAACGACATGTGTTCTAAATTCAACAAAACCATGTGAAAAACTGTATGTCGCGCTCATATTTAAAGCTCTGAGTGTGCCGTCCTGCCATCCGTAGCAGTCCATATTGTATCGAGTCTTATAATCCTGTCCGATATCGTTCTTCTTCGGCCATGATCCCTTTTCAAGCGGATTAATAATAGATACCCCTGTAAATTCCGACATTTCGTCCCATGTTTCGAAGTCTTTATAGCAGAATCCGAACATGTGACTCGATGCCAATAACTGAAACTCATCCATGGTTTCTTTCCTTTTCCAGTCTTCCGAGATCAGGTCATATACATTTTGGGAAATACTAAGATCTGTTAATTCTTCATTTGAAAACTGAGCGGGATCAAAAATCTGATTATTCTCCACTGAATTTTCCTTCTTTACCGGGTTTGTCAGGAAGCAAACCGTAAGCAGTATGCATACAGCGGCAGCAGCTATAACGATCCAGAAAACCGGCTTTTTATAATTCATGACATTCTTTATCCTGGTCTTTACCGAAACCTCGCCAAATGCAACGGGACACGCGATGATATGCCTGCTTGTTATCGACATACTGGAATTCAGCAGAGCGATAGAATAAGACTGTCTCACATTCTCACCAAGTGTTGCTATAACCTTCTCGTCGCATGCACACTCGATATCGTTGCACAGCATGATATACGCGATCCAGAGAAAAGGATTGAACCAGTAGATGCTAAGCAGCAAAAATCCCATGAACTTCCAGATATGGTCACCGCGTTTTATATGAGACTCCTCATGCGCGAGAACATAGATTTTGTCTTCATCATTCAATGCAAAAGGTAGATAAATGCAGGGACGGATGATGCCGAGCACAAACGGATCGGGAATATGCTCACTCCGGAATACGCGTTGCTTTTCTGAATCATCCTCACACACGGCGGTCCTGAGCCTGATCTTCAGGAGAATGTAGCTGATGAGCGCATAACACATCATAATGATCATGCCTGCGATCCAGATGATTGAAAATAGTTTTATGCGCTCTCTCACAGTTTTTGTGGATCCGACAGTCCTATCTGAATTGACATCTTTTTCTCCGGAGACAAAAGCAGTTCCGGCTGATACATCATATGTATCTGACAAGTTCGCATCTGCATCTTGGATGCTCTGACCGTATATCTCACTAGCGATTTCACTTCCGTCATCCTGTTTAGGATTAAGACTATTTATAAATGCTATCCCGGTATGGAATCTCAGAGTATCGGAATCCAGCATGTCTACAGACAGTGTCTCCGCGCTCGGTATCAGGCTGAATCTGCTCTCAAAGCTGACCGGTATGATCAGACGCAGCGCAACCAGCCCCCACAGCACGCAGAATATCCACTTGGGTGCTTTTCTGAATACGAGACGCAGCACAATCACGGCCAATATAAGCCATATGGCAGTGATGCTGAGATTAACCACTTTTAAGAATATGTTTTCCATAGTGTTCCCTCATTTAAAATGATAAAACAATTTATCCGGGTTTATATTTTGACTGTTATTGTAAGACCTACGAAATACCGATGATATTCTTGATCTCGGCGATATCCTTCTCCGACAGCTTCTCTCTTTTCGCAAATGCAGCAATAAATGCAGGAACGGACCCCTCAAACGTTTTCTCCATCATTTCATCCATCTCAGCCGCCTGAACATCCTCCTTGCTCACGAGCGATCTCACGATCGAGCCCTCACTGGACAAAACCCCTCTTTCTCCCAATCTCTTAATAACCGTGTATGTCGTAGTCCTGCTCCATCCGAGCTTCTCCTTACATAACTTCGCAATATCGGCACAGCTGATCGGCTCATTCTCCCACATGATTAGACAAAAACGATATTCGCTCTCAAAAACCTTAGGTGTATCCATAGCTTTTCTCCTAAAAGACTTTATCTAATAATTCTCTAATACATTTCTTTAAAAAAATGTATGCGCTGAATGTCTAACCGATTAGACTAATTATAGTCTAACGCATTAGACATACCCTGTCAAGCCTTTATTTTTTTGCTTTCAGCATACTTTTCTACCAAGACTATTTCGCATATTGAGGTGCAGGCGCCGCAGAGAAAACTTCCGGGACCCGTTGAGGACGCCGGTACTTGCTCATGATGAGTTCAGAAAATAAAAGGACGATTCTTAAGTTCATAAGAATCGTCCTCATTTTCTTCATCATGAGCTTATGTACCGCTGCGTCCGAAAAGGAGCGAGAGCGTGTCCCGGGAAGTTTTACTCGTTGCCGCCTGCACCGTAACATTGAAAAGCCCCGGGTACCGAAGGTACCCGGGGCTTTAAACTCCTGAAACTTATGCGTTTACGATCTTGCCGAAATCGGGCTTTAATGAAGCGCCTCCGATGAGTCCGCCATCAATGTCGGGCTTTGAAAGCAGCTCAGCTGCATTAGCAGCATTCATCGATCCGCCGTACTGGATGCGTACTGCCTCAGCTGTAGCGCCGTCATAAAGCTTAGCGATGAGCTCACGGATAAGTCCGCAAACTTCCTGTGCCTGATCTGCGGTAGCGGTCTCGCCTGTGCCGATAGCCCAGATGGGCTCGTAAGCGATAACAAGGTTCTTAACCTGGTCAGCGGTAACGCCGCTCAGATCCCATGTAATCTGTCTCTCGATCCACTCCTTGTAAGTGCCTGCCTTACGAAGAGCCAGTGATTCACCGCAGCAAAGGATGGGCTTAAGTCCTGCGGCAAATGCCTTCTTAACCTTTGCGTTGATCAGAACATCATTCTCACCGAAGATATCGCGTCTCTCGGAATGTCCGATGATGATGTACTCTACGCCTGCGTCTTTCAGCATGGGAGCTGAGATCTCGCCGGTGAAAGCGCCCTTGTCCTCGATGTAGAAGTTCTCAGCGCCTACATGTACGTTGGTGCCCTTAACGGCCTCAACAACGGGAACGATGTCGATAGCGGGTACGCAGTAAACAACGTCAACAGCGTCATTAACTACGAGATCCTTTAATTCTGCACAGAGTGCAACTGCCTCGCTGGGAGTCTTGTTCATCTTCCAGTTGCCGGCAATGATTCTTCTTCTAGACATATTATTAATTCTCCTTATATTTGCATAATTCCTACGGATTGCTTCGTGCTTCGCACTTTCGCAATCCTAGCCCCGCTTCGCAATCACGCGCTGCTTCGCTTCGCTTCTTGCTCAGCAGCGGGGGTATTGTGCATCAAAGCATTTCGCCACTATCAAGCAAGCTTGTAGTGGCGTCTGCTTTGCGCACGGAATTACTTATCATCCGCTGCTACTACGCCGGGAAGCTCCTTGCCCTCAAGGAACTCAAGGGAAGCGCCGCCGCCTGTAGAGATGTGGCTCATCTTATCGGCAAATCCGAGCTGGTTGCATGCTGCTGCGGAATCGCCGCCGCCGATGATCGTGGTAGCGTCTGTCTCTGCAAGAGCTTTAGCTACAGCGATGGTACCCTTTGCAAGAGTGGGATTCTCGAATACGCCCATAGGTCCGTTCCAAACAACGGTCTTAGCTGTCTTTGCAGCCTCTGCGAAAAGCTCGCAGGTCTTGGGTCCGATATCGAGACCTTCCATGTCAGCGGGGATCTTATCGGAATCAACATACTTAACATCTACAGGTCCGTCGATGGGATCGGGGAAGCAGCAAGCGATACCGGTATCTACGGGAAGAAGGAGCTTCTTGCCGAGCTTAGCTGCCTTATCCATCATTTCCTTGCAGTAATCGATCTTCTCGTCGTCGCAGAGTGACTTACCGATCTCATAGCCCTTAGCCTTGAGGAAGGTGAATGCCATGCCGCCGCCGATGATGAGAGTATCGCACTTCTCGAGGAGGTTGTTGATAACGTTGAGCTTATCGGCTACCTTAGCGCCGCCGAGGATGGCAACGAAAGGACGAACGGGATTCTCAACAGCATTGCCGAGGAAGTTGATCTCCTTCTGCATAAGGTATCCTACTGCGCAGTTGCCGCCCTTCTTGCGAACGTACTCGGTAACTACGGAAACGGATGCATGTGCGCGGTGTGAAGAACCGAAAGCGTCGCATACATAATCATCGCACAGATCTGCGAGTTCCTCAGCGAACTTTGTGCCGGCCTTAGCGGGCTTGGTCTCTTCTTCCATTCTGAAACGGGTATTCTGAAGAAGGATAACATCGCCTTCGTTCATAGCGTTAACAGCTGCAGTGGTCTCGGGACCGGTTACGTTGTAATCAGCGATGAACTTAACTTCCTTGCCGAGCTTCTCGGAAAGTCTCTTAGCTACGGGAGCAAGGCTCTCCTTCTCATTGGGGCCTTCCTTAACCTTGCCGAGATGTGAGCAAAGGATAACCTTGCCGCCATCAGCGATGAGCTTCTTAATGGTAGGAAGCGCAGCAACGATACGGGTCTCGTCGGTGATCTCGCCGTTCTTTAAAGGTACGTTGAAGTCGCAGCGAACAAGGACTCTTTTGCCCTTTGCGTTAAAATCGTCAACTGATTTCTTGTTTAATGACATAGTAAATACCTCCGATTGAATTTTTTAAAGATAGAAAGGGTCCGGTCCAACAGACCGGACCCTCTAAAGGTCTTACTTAATATGCGTAATTTATTTAAATTACTTTAACTCCGAGAAGTACTTAATGGTACGTACCATCTGGCTGGTATAGCTGTTCTCGTTATCATACCACGAAACAACCTGTACAAGATTGTTCTTGCCAACCATGGTCTGTGTAGCATCGAAGATCGAACCGAAGGTGCTGCCTACGATATCGGAAGAAACGATCTCGTCCTCGTTGTAAGCATAGCTCTCGTTAGCAACGCTCTTCATGTACTCGTTGATCTGCTCCTTGGTAACTTCCTTCTCAACCTCAGCGATGAGGATAGTGGTCGAACCGGTAGGGGTAGGAACACGCTGAGCGGAACCGATGAGCTTTCCGTTGAGCTCAGGGATAACAAGGCCGATAGCCTTTGCAGCGCCTGTGCTGTTGGGAACGATGTTGATAGCGCCTGCACGTGAACGACGAAGGTCGCCCTTTCTCTGAGGTCCGTCAAGGATCATCTGATCGCCTGTGTAAGCATGAACTGTGGTCATGATACCGGACTTGATGCCAGCGAGATCGTTAAGAGCCTTAGCCATGGGAGCAAGGCAGTTGGTGGTGCAGCTTGCAGCCGAAATGATGGTATCTTCGGGCTTAAGAGTAGTGTGGTTTACATTGTAAACGATGGTAGGAAGGTCGTTTCCTGCAGGAGCGGAAATAACAACCTTACGAGCGCCGGCATCGATATGAGCCTGAGCCTTAGCCTTGCTGGTGTAGAAACCTGTGCACTCAAGAACAACGTCAACCTTGAGGTCGCCCCAAGGAAGATCCTTTGCGTTAGGGCAAGCATAGATGGTGATCTCCTTGCCGTCAACGGTGATGGAACCGGGAGTAACAACAGTCTTGCCATCCTCAGCAAGAACAGCATCCTTATAAGTAACCTTATCCTTCAGAGCGTAGGGCTTCTGAGCGGAATCGTACTTAAGAAGATGAGCAAGCATCTTGGGTGAAGTTAAGTCGTTGATAGCAACAACCTCGTAACCTTCTGCACCAAACATCTGTCTGAATGCAAGACGACCGATGCGGCCGAAACCATTAATTGCAACACGTACGTTAGCCATATAAAACCTCCTAGAATTATGTAAAAATTTGTATTTTTACTTCAAACCTTAATCATTTTAGCTTGTGGACCTCAAAAATTCAAGCCTTTTACAAAGTTTTGGGATAAATTAACAGATTCACTAAAAAAAACTCTTAAAAAAAAGTATTTCTAGTCAATTCTTCCAAACCCCGAAAGCGGCCAGAGCCTGAATACCGCTCTGCCCTCTATATCCTTACCGTGTACGATGCCGACCGAAGAAGATCTGGAATCAGTACTGTGGTTGCGGTTGTCTCCCATGACAAAGTACTCGTCATCACCCAGATATATGGGATTCGCTGCGGTATAGGATAAAAACTGATCCTCGGCCGCAAAATCCTCCTGAAGCGGCCTGCCGTTGATATATACAACGGAATCGACGATATAGATCATCTCACCGGGCATGCCGATTATCCTTTTAATGAAATCAACGGACTTATGATTCCCCTTCGGAGCAAAATAAATGATGTCATAGCGCTTAAGGCTGTTGAAACGCACCGAGAGCTTCTCTCCTATCAGCTGGTCGCCGTCCTGAAGCGTCTCCTTCATCGATTCGCCCTCGACCGAAACACGCTCCATAACATACTTCGGAACCAGTTTGATGATCAAAACGGCCATGATCAGATATACCGCGATCTCGGTTATAGTCAAGATCAGTCTGCGCTTTTTCTCGGCAGGGGTAAGCTCCTTTTTGTCTGAAGCGTCAACAGGGGCATCGGTTTTCTTTCTGTCTGCATCGGCAGCCGGATCGCCGGTTTTCTCTGCGACAGGCTCCGAAATTTTGACCGGCACGGTGCTGTTTACAGAAGCTTCGGAGTGACCGTGATTATCGGCTTTTGCTGCAGTCTCCGCAGCCGACCGCTCCGTTTTATCCCTGACCGGTTCGGCTTCGTCAGCCTCCGGTTCATCTGCGGGAAACTCGATCTTACTCAGCTCCGGGGTTTCATCAACTGTCGGAGTACCGGCTTTCTGCGCTTCCTGGCGGGCCTTCAGCCATTTTTCGTATCCCTCGTCATCAAAGGGGTCAAAGACGATGATATCATCTTCTTTGTTGTTGTATGACATAGATTATCAGTTCTCGTCTTCTGCGTAGAGCGGTGTGTCAACCTCATAGTTTTCATCGGCATTGAGGATCTGAACCTTGCCGGTGTAGATCTCATCGATAGCTACCGAAAGAGGCTTATTGCTCGGAACGGTAGAATAAGACTCTGCGCCGTCGATTATCTGTCTCGCGCGCTTTGCGGTAGCGACACAGATCGAATAACGGCTGGAGCCGATGGGCTCAGCGTTCTCTTTGCCCTTGTTGATAGCTTCATAGAGCTCACTGTAAGACGGATGCATCATGGTGATCGTTTCTCCTTTAAATCGATTTATTCAATGTTCTGTATCTGCTCTCTGACCTTTTCGATCTCTGTCTTAAGGTTGATAGCGGTATTTGTGATCTCCAGGTCACTTGACTTCGAAAGAATGGTATTTGCTTCGCGGTTCATCTCCTGCGCGATAAAGTCGAGCTTTCGTCCGACATTGTCCGCAGCCTCGAGCGTGTCGATCATATTCTTGATATGAGCGCGAAGTCTGACGGTCTCCTCGTCCACGCAGATCTTGTCGGCGTAAACGGTGATCTCGGTGGCCAGAATGCTCTGATCGATCTTGGTGTCGCCGAGCAGCTCGGAAACCTTTGCGTACAAGCGGTTGCGATACTCGTCAACGACCTCGGGTGAACGCTTCTCGATGAAATCGATCCAGCCGAGCATGCCGTTAAGCTTGCCGCACAGATCGTTCTTCAGATGCTCGCCCTCGGTGATACGGGTCTTTACAAAGCTCTCAGCGCACTGTTTGACCGCGTCTTCGAGATAAGACCAGAGCTCATCCTCGTCAACCGACTGCTCCTCGATCTCAAAAACCTCGGGGAAACGTGCCAGCTGGCCGGCGCTGATATCGTTGGACACATGGAAGAATTCAGCCATCTTATTGATGTTGTTGAAATACTCTTCCGCGATGTCCTGGTTGTACTTAACGCAGGCACTCTTGTCCTTGTAGTCCTCGTAGGTGATGTAAACATCTACCTTACCGCGGCTGATGTAATTCTTCAGGAGATTTCTGATAGAAGCCTCGAAGAAATTCAGCTTTTTGGGCATCTTGATCGTAAGCTCGTTGTAGCGGTGGTTGACCGCCTTCATCTCAACCGTGATCTTTCTCTCGGGGGTCTCGGACTCGTAGCGGCCGAAACCTGTCATGCTCTTTAACACTTTGACCTCCATTCTTTCTTTCGAAGAAAAAGTATTTAAAACCTTAACTGATTTATTTTAATCAATTTCCCGCGATTCGTCAAGTTTGCGTCAGGTGAAGTAAACAACATCCTCTTCCGCAGGCTGCGCGTCCTTAAGCGACGTGATATACAGAACCGGTCCCTTGCCCTTGTATTCCCTGCGGAATTCGACGTTAAGCTTTGCCTCGACATCGATCCAGTCACGGTTGTTGTGGCTGTCGAGAAAAGGTTTCATCGATGACTGGCACTTGCTTATAAAACCGATGAAAGCGATATCGTTGGCACAGCACTGCATCGCGAAGCGTCCCGGAACGATGGCTCCGGGAGGCATCGAAGGATCATGGTAGAACTGAGCCTTGAACCTGATCGTCTTGCCCGCGTATTTCTTGGGATAATCGAGCGCGTCCATGTACCAAAGGCCGAAATCATCATCCTCGATAACGATCGGGTCTGTATTGACGTCAAACGGCAGCGGATCCTCAAAATCATTGCCGAGATCAATTCCGTCGGCGGTCTCATAAATGATCTGCGCCTTGCGGTTCAGAGGCTTTATGCTGCGTCTGATAGCCAGCCTGTCGGTTTCGGTCGTGCATCTGTTGAAAATGATCGTGTCGCTGTATTTTATGTGCTCCATGATCATCGAGCGCATATTGTTGAGGTAGTTCTGATAGGTCTCCGCGTTGACCATCGTGATGATCTGCACGGTGACCCAGTTCTTCGGAGTGTCGAGTTCAAGGAAATCTTCCATTTTCCAGACACCGTTCAGCTCGAAAATGATCTGGTCCGGACGGTATTTTGACTGCAGCTCTTCAAGATAAGCCTTTGTAAGCTGCTCCTGCTCCTCAACGAACACAACGTCGATATTTTTCTTCGCGAGAGAATCGACATCATATTCTTCGATGCCCTCTTCGCAGATGATGAGCAGCAGATGATTCTTCCCGACGAACTCGGGATCCTCAAGTGTTGTTCTGATAAATGTGGTCTTGCCGGACTCTAAGAATCCGTTGACCAGATAAACGGGTATATCCATAATTTTGCCTTTTAAGTCTGATTAGAATAATGCTTTGATCTTGTCTTCGCTGATCTGGCTGCCGATTACGCAGATCTTTCCGATAACGTCCGCGGAACCTGTACGAACCTCGGGCTCGCCGGGAGTGTAATCGAAATGCAGCCATTCGCCATCCGCGCCTGCGACAATACCCTTCGCGCGGAGAATAACGCCGTACTCGGCCTTGTCGAGCTGCTCGAGCGCGTTCATGATGTCATCCTTTGTGTACTTCTTTGAAGTCTCGATGCCGACGCTCGTAAATACCTCATCCGCGTCATGGCCGTGATGATGGTGATGATGGTGGTCATGGCCGCAGCCGCAGCTCTCGCCGTCATGATCGTGGTGATGATGCTCATGCTCATCTTCATCGTCGTCATCATCGTCATCGTGGTGGTGATGATGGTGATGCTCGTGCTCGTCATCGTCGTCATCATCATCGTCGTGGTGATGGTGATGATGATGATCGTGCTCGTCTTCATCGTCATCGTCATCATGGTGATGGTGATGATCGTGGCAGCACTCCTCGCCTTCCTCGTGGTGATGTCCGCACTCGGGGCAGATTCCTGCGGCTTCGAGCAGCTCCTCTTCGAAATCGGAATGCTCCTCCATAGCCTTAAGGATCGTCTCGCCGGTGATCTCATCCCAGGGAGTGGTAACCAGAACAGCTTTGTCATTGTGCTCACGGATCAGCTTTACGGCCTCTTCGAGCTTAGCCTCGCTGCAGTTCTGCGTGCGGCTTAAGATGATCGTCTTGGCGTACTCGATCTGGTTGTTGAAGAACTCGCCGAAGTTCTTCATGTACATCTTGCACTTAACGGCGTCAACAACAGCGATGAAGTTGTTTACCGTGATGCCTGCTTCTTCCGAAACATCGGTGATAGCCTTGATAACGTCGGAAAGCTTGCCGACGCCGGAAGGCTCGATGATGATGCGGTCGGGTTTGAACTGCTCCATAACTTTAACGAGCGCTCTTCCGAAATCTCCTACGAGCGTACAGCAGATGCAGCCCGAATTCATCTCAGTGATCTCGATCCCGCTATCCTTTAAGAAGCCTCCGTCGATACCGATCTCGCCGAATTCGTTCTCGATAAGAACGAGCTTCTCGCCCTTAAATGCTTCAGCTATCAGCTTTTTGATGAGCGTAGTCTTTCCGGCTCCGAGGAATCCTGAAAAAATGTCAACTTTTGTCATTGTATCGCCTCCAAATATCAATAATGTGTTTTTGTAAATTCATCTATTGCATCGGCAATGCCGCGTGCTATCAGCTTCTGGTAATCTTCGGATGCGAGCTTCGCGCATTCGTCGTCGTTTGAAAGGAAACCGCATTCGAGAAGTACGGCAGGCATCGTGGTCTTACTGGTCACCACGAGATTCGTCTTAAATGCGTAGCCTCTGTTCTTCGCGCCGGTGATATCGCATACATGATTCACAACCAGCTCGGCGAGCTCTCCGCAGCCCTCGCGCTTGTACGTCCAGCCTTCGATACCGTATATACTGCTCTTGTCGGAATCAACGGCGTTCTGGTGGATACTTACGAACGCGAGCACATTGTCCTGTGAGTTGACGAGCTCGGCGCGTTTCTGAAGTCCGACGTAAGTATCGTCGTCGCGCGTCATATATACGGAATATCCCCTGTTTTTCAGCTCGTCGCGCAGCTTCAGCGCTATCTGCAGGTTAATGTTCTTCTCAAGTATCTCGCCGTTATAGGTTCCGCTGTCCATCCCGCCGTGTCCGGCGTCGATAGCGATCAGTCCCAAATGCCGTTCCGTATCGGTTGTTACTTCTGTATCGGTATTTCCTGTCTGACCGGTATTGTCAACGGCATCACCCGTGCCTGTACTGTCAGCGCCGTTATTGTCAACCGTACCCGTCGAATCCGCGGTATCCGCTTTCCCGAAGAGTCTCAACAGGTCCTCCGGGGTAAATACATTGTCCACTACCTCGAGCTGAACTCCCGGAACTTCTTCCACGTACTCCGAACCCGAACTGCCGCTTTTAAAGAACGATACAATGCCTTTGCCTAACAGGAAAAGCAAAAAGCAGACAAGCGCGGCTCCGAGCACCAATATCAATGCCGCTAAAAACCGCTTAAGACGGAGCCTGCGCCGGAATTGCTTCCTGAGCTCAGCTTCGTCTCTGCGGTCGTAATAATCATCATCTCTGCCTGAATACATCACACACTCCAATTAATACACATTCAAAGTTATTATATTCTTATTGCAAATGTAATTCAAGCAGAGAGTTCTATTAAGTTTATTCGGTCCTGAGTGCAACCACAGGATCCTTCTTCGCCGCGATCCTCGACGGAAACAGGCCTGCGATAAAGGTAAGCAGCATGCTGATAAGTATCAGTATTCCGGCCGCTATATAGGGCAGAACCGCAAGTCCCGCAATATCCGTGAAGTGCTTAATAATGATATTGATCGGGATCAGCAGCAGGAATGTGATGACTATACCCAGCAGTCCCGCGGTGAAGCCGACGATAAGTGTTTCGGCATTGAATACTCTCGAAATATCCTTCTTTGATGCGCCGATCGCGCGGAGGATACCGATCTCCTTTGTTCTCTCGAGTACC
>JAEEXY010000133.1 GCA_016288005.1 Lachnospiraceae bacterium | reverse complement strand
TTATCATACTCGGCAACCACTTCCTCTATCGGCTTTACCAGACCGCCGTGATCGCCGAAAGCGACGAACACATCCTGGCTGCCATAGTCCCATTCGAGCGTGATGATATCCTTGGAATAGTTTATATTTCCCATACCGCGGTCGTCCTGTCCGCCGTCGGAATAAACCGTGATCGACGCCCTGCCCGAAGGTGATGACGCGCTCAGGTTCGAATACGCATTCTGATCGATAAAGGTCCAGTTGTACTGAACGCTGTCCTCATCATAGTTAAACGAAACCGCGACTCCGTTATTAAAATCTATGTCGTCTTCGTATACCTGCCAAACGAGTTCCCCTGCCTCATAGGTGGCAACATGACAGTAAACACGGAAATCTGTATCCGAAGATCCTTTTTTCCCTCCGTCCTTGCCCGAGCCGGCATTCTCTCCGCCATCTTCCTTCAGCTTGTCAAGCAGTCCTGTCAGATCTCCCAACAGATCGCCGGAGTCTTTATCATCGTTCTTCTCGTTCTTTGACGACGAGTCCGCCTTTTTCTCACTCTTTTTCTCACTCTTTTTTGAAGAGCTCTCAGACGGGCTCCCGCAAGCGCAAAGCGCGAAACACATAGCAACGATCATTACCATGCTCAAGATTCTCTTTAGACTCATGATTTTTATCCCCCCTATAGTTCTGTTATTTCTGCAATTAATCCGTTTAGCCCCGACACGTCAGAATTATCTGCAAATCAGGGTGCATAGCCATCCACTGTCTCATAAATTATAAAAAAACACCGTGCACGCCCATATGGATAATCTTAATATGCATTGGTAGAATATTAAAAAAGAGCTGCCGCATATGCGACAGCCCTCTGTTGGGGACTACTTATAAAACTGATTCCAGAAGTTCAAAAACGCTTCCCGGTTCTTTGATGAGTAGGTCTCATCGGTATATATCACATTCATATCTTCCAGTTTACGGCTCGCGCCGCCGTGGGCATCGGTCCTCGACGGCCATGCGCCTTCCTGCAGGAACGGCTTACCTCCCTCGCCGTTGCCGTCCGCCTCACCGAGTATCCAGCGGATGAACAGCTTAGCGCTGTTGATATTCTTTGCGCCGCCGGCGATCATGATATTCGCCGGGTTGATCACTCCCGCGAAGGGTTCGAGCTCATAGCATACCTGCAGAGGATATCCCTGGTCCCTGAGCCTTAGTTTGCTGGCGTTTAATATGCCCACCGCATCGCTTTTGCTGCCGGGCAGCGCCACCGCATTCGCGACATCATCGCTGTCGTTTACGACATTGAGCCCATTTTCGATCAGCATCCGCACAAAAGCCTCTCCGGCACTCTCTTTGCCTGCCGGTTCATATTTCTTTCCGAAATGCGCCTCGTACGAAGCCTCCATCATGTCAGAGTTTTTCATAAACATCGAAAATAATGTATACGAGATCATGCTCTTTGAAGGATTGGTTATATAGAGCTTTCCGCGCCATTTTTCCTCGGTCAGCTCCCACCAGTCGGAAATGGGCGCGCCGATATAACAGTCCTCGTTGTATGTCAGCAGCGGGACCTCCAACAATACGCTTAAATATTCATCGGAGCCGCCGGTCCTGAGCTTGTCCTTCATATCGTAAGGGACATACTTAAATGCGAGCCTGTTCGGGATCAGGTCTTCGGTCAGGCTCCCGTCTCCGTTCGTGATAAAGAGCAGATCGCAGTCATAGCTTTCACTCGCGTGGTTCTGCTTTATCTTTTCCGTCATTTCCTCGGCCCTGTAGTAATTTACTTCGACCAGCAGCCCGGGATACTGTTTCTGAAACGATTCCGCGACATCAAACAGTCTCGAAGACACCGTATAGATATTCAGGACGCCTTCGCCTTTTGCGGCTTCATACAATTCTTCGGCCGATTGTCCGGCATCGAGCGCCGCATTCTTTTCCCAGACAGACATAGCGTCCTTTGCCTTTTTACCGCTGCAGCCGGTGACCAGGACCATACAGACGGTCAGACCTATTATCAATGCAATCTTTTTTAACATGAACCACTCCCCCTACGCGAACCGCTTACAGCGAGGCAATTCCACCGTGATCTTTGTACCCCTGCCGGGCTCCGATTCTATGATTATACCATATTCTTTTCCAAAATATGAATGAATCCTTCTTTCAATATTTACCAGTGCCACATGCGACAGTCCTTCGACCTCCACATCACCCGCGTCAGCATTGGCGATGTTTTCTCGTAATTCCTCCAGAGCCGCCGCGCTCATACCGCAGCCGTTGTCTTCGATCACGAATCTGACCTTATCTCCTGCCATCTCACTGTTCAGATGAACCTCACCGCCGCTTTCCATTGCGCCTCCGATGATGCCGTGAACAATACTGTTCTCGATGATCGGCTGCAGGAGCATCCTCGGCAGTTCTATCTCTTCGAGCTCGTCGACCATATCTATATCGACCGTAAATCTGCCGGGATAGCGGATCTCCATGATCTCTGCGTATTTGGACAGCACAAAGAACTCATCCATTCCGCTGATAAACGAATCCCCGGCATTGGCATAACGGAGCAGGAATGACAGTCCGTCGCACAGCAGTCCCGCTCTCTCGTTTTCGCCCGATACGGACAGTGCCTTGATGATATTTAATATATTTACCGTGAAATGCGCGCTGATCTGTTTTTTCAGCGAAACGATAAGCGCCTTTTGTTTTTTCAGTTCCGCCTCCTGAAGGGAGAAGGATGCCTCAAATACTTCCTGTTCCTTCTGCTCGATACGCTCGACCATGTCGTTGATACCGCGTACCAGACCGTCGAAATGCTCCATACCGGTGAGAGGCAGCTGCTCTCCCTTTCCGCCCTCAAAGCCCTCAACCTCGGTGATGACCGACTGGATCGGCGAAAAGAACTTCTTACGCCAGGAGTATAGGAATACTTCCAGAATGGCGAAAAGTATCAGCGCCATGATCAGCATCGC
>JAEEXY010000071.1 GCA_016288005.1 Lachnospiraceae bacterium | reverse complement strand
CGGATTATTATCTGGCGGCATTTTACGAGACCGCGCACAGAGCGGCCGGAGACACCGCAAAAGCCGACGCGCTCGCCGCAAAGATGGCCGGGTACAGGAAAGCCGCGGGCGATCTCGCAATGATCGCCGACGACATTGACGAAGTACTGGCGCCGTTCGGAAGAGGCAGGTAAAGCGTTCAGTTCGCGTACAAACAAAGAAAACCCTTCGGACCGAAGCCCGAAGGGTAAAAAATAATGCGGAAAAAGGGACTTGAACCCTCATGAAATTGCTTTCACACGGACCTGAACCGTGCGCGTCTGCCAATTCCGCCATTTCCGCATGCGTTGTTCTGCAACGTTGTGATTATAGCACAGCACATATGAGAAATGCAAGCACTTTTTTGCAGGGAAGGAGGACCGGTGTCAAAAGCAGTAAATATCCGCATTTCGGGGCTCCAGCGTGATATCTCCGATGAGCCTACAGTAGTAGAATGTGTCGGAACCCTTCACTCCTCCGTCGGTCAGCATTACATACGCTACACCGATCCCGACGGGATACAGAATCTGATCAAGATCCGGAACGGTCATGCGACCGTCACCCGCACCGGCACTCTCTCCTCAGTCATGGAATTCACGGAGGGCAGCCGCACCGAATGCGTCTACCCGACGCCCTACGGGAATTTCGACACAGTGATCGAGACCGAAACCGTCATTGTTTCCGCCGAAAACATCCGCCCGGAAGAGCCCTTCGCCCGCATCCTCTACGACCTCACGATGAACTCGCAGAAGATATCCGGCTGCGAGCTCACGATCTGCATTTCTGAAGCGTGAAGACACGGGGAAGACATGGGGACGGTTCTGAGACATGGGGACGGTTCTTCCTGTGTCTTATAGTCTCACAGCGCCGCGCGTATCTTCGCGGCGTACTCCTCGGCTTCGCCGTCCGCGTAGCTCAGTGTCTTCCACGGTATGATCACACCGTCGTCCTTATATCTCGGGATCAGGTGCACATGCAGGTGGAATACCGACTGCCATGCGGCTTCGCCGCTGTTCTGCAGCATATTGATGCCGTCGCAGCCGAGCGCCTTTTTCTGGGCGTTGGCTATCTTCGATGCCACCGCGAGCACCTTTGATGCCACCTCGGGATCGATGCCGAGCAGGTCGGGCATATGCTTTTTCGGCAGGATCAGTACATGTCCCTTCGCTGCGGGCGCGATGTCGAGCACCGCCCTGAAATCATCGTCTTCGTAAACCGTCGCCGAACCGAATACTCCGTTCGCGATCTTGCAGAAAATACAATCTTCCATATCAAACCTCCTGTTTTATCCCAACCGTCCGTCACAGCTCCATCGAAGTACCGCCCTCGATGCTGTACATTCCACGGTCATATTCAAACCATATCGTCATCGCCGAAGGGTTATACACCCTCGTCATGCCCGCGTCGAATACCAGGCGCTTATAAGCGTCAACGTAGTCGTAGACCTCGATGTTCGTCGCGTACCAGATATCCTCTCTGCCGCTGACCTTATCCGCGAAGTTCTCGATGATCTCCCAGCTGTTGTGGAAATCAAACTCGTAGCTGTGTCCCCACAGGTAAAACAGCCAGGGCGCGCTGCCCGGAGTACCGCTCAGGAACCGGTCCGTAAGCTCGGGGAGCTTCTCGTCCTCATGATGGCAGGTAGGCCTCAGCACCAGCCAGTCCTTCGGGATATCGAAATTGTGCGAAGACCAGACAGTCCTGGCGTACACGATACCGCAAGCCTTAAGGCACGCGATCACCGAGTCGTTGAAAGTACCGTAAGGATAAGCAAATCCGCGTACCGTAACGCCGTAGTCCTTCTCATGGTTGAGCCTGTCCTCGAGTATCTCGCGCGTGCACGCGGCGGGAGTGAGCTGTTCCAGAAAAGGATGTGTCACCGCATGTGCCGCGATCTCGAATCCGCTGTCCCTGTACAGCTCGATCGCAGCTTCTTTGGTCAGTCTCCTGTGCGTACTCGTAAAATCGTCGAATTCCTGCTCCGCATAGCAGCCGCTGTTTAGGTTCAGCGTGCATTTAAGCCCCTTTTCTTTAAGCAATGCGGTGAAACGCCTGTCATTGATCACACCGTCATCGTAACTGAGCGTGAGGCACTTGGCCTTTCCGCCCGGAAATCTCATATACAGATTTGCCATGATCCACTCTCCTTCCGCTTAACATTATATACCATCGCTTCCCGTAAAGCATTTGTTTTTTTATTATTTTGTGGTACAATAATGAGCGTTGAGCAATCGTGCATTTTTACGCATTTGCACTTAATCTGTACACGGAGATGTTGGCTTAATGAGAACTGTATTGACCTTTTTATCGCTGTTTTTGTTCCTGGTACTCTCGATACCTTTATTCCTGATATTCAAACTGATCGGAGTGTTCAACAGACGCGCCTGCGCGTCGCTGTCTCAGAGCGTGGTGAACTTCGGTTTCAGGGTGGTCCTGGCGAGTGCCGGAGTTAAGATCACGTGCCTCGGCAGGGAAAATGTCCCGACCGACCGCGCCGTGCTCTATACCGCGAACCACCGCAGCTACGCCGATATCCCGATCGGCTACACTACAGTTCCCGGCCTGACCGGCTTCATCGCGAAAAAGCAGATCAAGAACGTTCCCTCGCTGTCCTGGTGGATGACAAATATGAACTGCCTGTTCCTCGACCGTCACGACCTGAAGCAGGGCATGAAGACGATCCTCGCCGCGATAGACAATATTAAGGCGGGCTACTCGATGTTCGTTATGCCCGAGGGCACGCGCAATCATCAGGATGAGATGCTCCCGTTCAAGGAAGGCACGTTTAAGATCGCGCTCAAGTCCGGATGTCCTATCATTCCCGTCGCGATCACGAATTCCGACGCGGTTTACGAGCTGCACCGCCCGTGGGTACGCAGGGCCAATGTCATCATTCACTACGGAAAACCCGTTTACGTCGAGGATCTGACCCCCGAGGAGGCCAAGACGATCGGAGCGCGTGTGCGCGGCATTATAGCTGATATGCTCGCAGAAGACGCGTCGCTTCTGAAAAAACGATAAACCGCTTGAATTTTACGCGTTCAGATGATACAATTTACGTCGCGTGCTCAAGGCACCGTTTTCGGGCCGGGCGCGGAGGAAGAAAGGATCTTTCGGGCATGCCCGAGGTCCTGTAAGTAAGAGGAGGATTTTTCACATATGTCAACAGGTTGGATCATTTTTATAATAGTCACCGTACTTCTTATCGGCGGACTTGTTGCCCTCACGATCCTGGGCAAAAAGATGCAGAAAAAGCAGGAAGAGTCCGAAGCCACGATGCGTCAGGGCGCGCAGATCATATCGATATTCGTTATCGACAAGGCCCGCAAAAAGCTCGTTGAGTCGGGGCTCCCGCAGATCGTCATCGACCAGACCCCCAAGTATCTGCGCCGTTCAAAGGTTCCGGTAGTCAGAGCCAAGGTCGGCCCCAAGGTTATGATGCTGATGTGCGATGAAAAGGCCTTCAATCTGATCCCCGAGAAAAAGGAAGTTAAGGTCCTGATGAACGGTATCTACATCGTGGAAGCCAAGAGCGCGCGCGGCGGTCTCGAGGCTCCGCCCGTTAAGAAGACCTTCAGGCAGAAGCTTCAGGAGAAATACACAAAGCTCCGCAAGGAAGAAAAAGAGACCGAGACAAAGAAATCGAAGAAGAAATAACATTAAGGTGCCTGTCACCACAGATGGTGACAGGCACCTTTTTCATTTATCGGTATACGACTCTATCAGGTCGATGATGATGTCGGTCGCGTCCGCCTGGGTCGCGGCTTTCATCGCCGTGATGTATTTGTCTTTATCGGCGAAAACTGTGTTGATCGCGTCGAGCAAAGTCTCGTTCGTTACGATCTCCTCTTCGAGCACATAACTGTAGCCGTGATGCTCAAATGACTCCGCGTTCAGTATCTGGTCGCCTCTGCTGGCGGCCGCCGAAAGCGGGATCAGGATGTTGGGCTTTGCGAGAGCCAGCAGCTCACATACGGCATTTGCTCCGGCGCGCGAAATGATCAGGTCCGCCGCAGCAAAAAGGTCCTTCAGCTCGTCGCTTATATACTCGTACTGCCTGTATCCGGGAGTATCGTTGAGGCTCTGGTCGCTCTTTCCCTTGCCGGTCAGATGGATGATGTCGTAATTCTTGACAAGCGTCGGAAGCAGGTTCCTGACCGCTTCGTTGATCGCCGCGGCACCGGTGCTGCCGCCCACCACGAGGATGATCGGCTTAGTTCCGTCAAATCCGCAGAAATCCAGTCCTTTACGCTTATCGCCCGTAAAAAGCTCCTTGCGCAGAGGCGTACCCGTGTGGACCGCCTTGCCCTCGGGCAGGTAATCAAGCGTCTCGGCAAAATTACAACAGACCTTGTCCGCCTTCGGGATGCAGAGCTTGTTCGCCAGTCCGGGTGTCATATCCGACTCATGGATGATCGTAGGGATCTTATGATGATGCGCCGCAAAAACCACGGGCACGGTCACATAACCGCCCTTTGAAAAAACAACATCCGGCTTCAGCTGCTTCATGAGCTTATTCGCCTCGTGCAGACCTTTAAGTACCTTAAAGGGATCCGAGAGATTCTTAACGTCCAGATAGCGTCTCAGTTTTCCCGACGAGATCCCGTAATAAGGAATACCCAGTTTTTCGATCAGGCCCTTTTCGATGCCCTCATAGGAGCCGATATAGCTGATCTCATAGTCCGCTTCGCGCAGACGCTCTATCAATGCGATATTCGGCGTAACGTGTCCTGCCGTACCGCCTCCGGTCAATACTATCTTCTTCATAACTGTCCTATCCTCGGCTTATTCTCCGATCGCTCCCCTGATGGCCTTTGCCAGCTGATCCGGACATGATGTGGGCTTGAAACCGCACTTGATGCCCTCCATGCGCGAGATCGCGTCATGAACCTCCATGCCCTCTACCAGACGCGCAACGCCCTGTGTATTGCCGTTGCAGCCGCCCGTGAACTTAACGTTCGAAACCACCTTGCGGCCTTCGTTCTCTACGATGTCAAAATTGATCTTCTGTGAGCAAACGCCCTGTGTCTTATACTCGTACATCTCTTTCTCCTATAAAATGCGAACTCCGTGAAACTTACCGAAGTGTACAACATTTTTATCGATTTGTAAAATGAAACTTTTGTGAATTACTATTCGCGGCAAAATCTGTGACAAACGGAACTCGCAAGCTTGCTTGCAGAGTTGCGGTTACACAGATTATGCCGCGAATAGTAACGGAAACTACAGCAAGATCGTGAACGGTCCGTCGTTCACCAGCTCGACCTTCATGTCGGCTCCGAACTCACCGTGCTGCACAACGGGCACCCGCCCGGCGCAGTATTTCACGAACTTTTCGTAGAGGTCCTCCGCCAGGTCGGGCGGCGCGGCCTCGGTAAAGCCCGGGCGGTTCGACCGCGTATCGGCGTAGAGCGTAAACTGCGAAACGATCAGCAGCTCACCGTTCACCTGCTCGAGATTAAGGTTCGTTTTGCCGTTCTCATCCTCGAAAATACGGAGTTTTAAAAGCTTCGAGGCGTATTTTTCGACCGTCTCTTCGTTGTCCTCTTTTCCTACTCCGAGCAGCACCAGGTATCCTTTCCCGATGCTGCCTATCGTTTTTCCGTCAACCTTCACCGACGCGGACAAAACGCGCTGTATTACCAGTTTCATGGGTCAAAAGTTCCTTTCGGTTAATCTATCGGCCTGCAGATCATCACGATATTGTACGGGATATAACCCGAGTAGCTCACGGTGCGGACCGAAGGCGAGGTCGCGTGGACCATCACGCCCGAATTGTAGGTGGGATCGTAATAATAGTCATAATATCCGCCCGAATTCCCGGCCGCATAGTACATCGCGACATGGTCGATATTCTTATAGCGTCCGTTCGAGCCGCTCGAATAGAATATCAGGTCGCCCGGCTTCAGCTCCGACGGATCGATGTATTCGTATGCGATAGCCTTGCCGTCGGCCTCGAGCTTCTTCGCGAGGTCCGCCGCTGTGGGCGCGTATTTTTTCTCACCCGCGAGATCATAGCCTGCTGCCTTATATGCCCTCCAGACCAACGCGCTGCAGTCGAAATACCCGTCCTCCATGCGCCTGTCCTGACTGTATTTGCCGCCGATAAATCCGTATGCCTTCTTTGCCGCTTCAAACGCGGTTCCGCCCTTGCTTACGGTCACAAAGCAGGTAAAGCTGATCAGATCGCCGCACTGTATGTTGATGCTGGTGCTGCCTGCCGCTTTGCCCTTAACTTTTCCGTCCGATGAGACCGTGGCGATCTTTTTGTCGGCGGAAGTATAGCTGACCTTTATGCCCTCGGGCAGGCCCGTAACCTTGATCTGCTTGCCTTTTTTCTTCTTGAGCAGCAGAATGCGGTCCGAGCACTCGGGCGCATACGCCTCTATCGTATCGGTAAACTCCCTGCCGTCGGCAACGATCGTGATCCTGCATTTGCCGGCGCCGACGATATCGAGATAGTCGCCGTTCCAGACGCAGACACTCTCATTGTCGCAGGTTACCGAGATATCGCTGTATTCCGAAACTCCGGAGAGGTTGAGATACTCATACCATCCCGCGAGCTTATAGCCGTCCGTCGGTGTATATACGGGGTCCGTCACGTGTATCGTGATATCGGCCGAGGTGAGCTCACCGCCCTCGTCCGGTCTGTAATAGACCCTGACTCTTACACGGCCTTCTTTTACGCCTTTGATCTTATTGCCGTCTATTCTGATCTCGCCTTCATAGGATCTCGAGTAGTAGTACCAATAATACCCGCTGCCCTCATCCTCTATGACCTCAGCGCGCTCAAATGCAGCGTTTTCCGTAACGATCGCAGTCTCTCCTCCGACGATAACGGCCATGTTGCGCTTTGCGGGACCGATGCCCCTGACGGTTACGGTGCAGGAAGCGGAATGATCGTAGTAGTCCGCATCGTAGAAATAGATCGTGACCCTGTAGACTCCGCTCTCATAGAACACGTAACTGAACTTTCCGCTGCCCTTTTCCTCCGCTTCGTAAGCTTCACCGGCATAATCGTACTCTCCGGTGCGCTCATTGAGCTTCTGGACGTAGGTACCGTAATACGTGCCCTCGTAAGAGGACTTGATCTTCAGGCTCATCCTCTCGTAGGCATCCACCTCGGCAGTGCTCTTGTTCAGTTTTGTGTCAGCAGCGGCAGCGGGCCGCACGCCAAATACTCCTGCGACCATCATCACCGCGAGCAGCAAAGCCCCTATACATTTAAGTTTTTTCCCCATACACAGCTACCCCCGCATTTATCAGTCAACGTAAGCCACAAAGATATTGCCGGCAGCGGAAAATGCCGCCGTCGCCTCCTTTGTCGAATACTTAACGCTCTTCTTTTTCGCCGGCTCGTAAACCGTGACGGATACCGCGTCATACCCCGTTATGACAACAGCCGTTCCGTCCGCCTTAAACGCTATTACCGGCCTGGATTTATAGACATAATACAGGATCTCGTCGAGTGTCGCGCCCGTCATGTCGAGCACGGTCGACTTCATATTCCTGCTCATCCATTCGTATACGCTCATCTTCGATGCATCGAATGAAGATGTGTCGGTATCGAGATTCTTGTGCATCAGCACCGTCTTCATCGCCGCCTGTACCGAATCATGCGCCGCGTCCGCATCAACGGTCTTTACGCCCGATATCTCGGACCTCGCGGTCTTTATGCCGCGCTCCCAGATGACACGCCCGTTAGGGTCGAGAACCGTACCCGTGGACGCATCGGCCGCAGCTACGGCCTTCGCTGCGGAAGTGTCGGCAAATATGACGCTGCCGAACGAATAAGCGTAGAACTGTCCGGTCCTGCCCTCGGGCTCGGACACTCTCGTGGTCGTATCAAAATTGATGACCGTATTGAGCGCGCTCTCCAGCTTCGGAGTCTCCGCGATATCTACCGACGAAGGCAGCGCGATGTAGTATTCCGTAAGTATCCTGTCCGTGATCCTCTTGGTGACGGAGATCATGTGCGACGGCTCGGTATAGCGGTTCATGATCGAATCGTCGTCCGCGGCCTCGTAGGTCACGGGATTGCCCATCAGGCGCTTCAGGCGCTTTAATGTCAGCATGTTCTCAGTTATCTCGACGCCGTTTACGTAGTAGCCCGACTCCGTGTAAGTCTTCAGCACATTGCCGTGACCGTCCTCGATGCAGAGCTTGTACGCGGGCAGCAGCCTGCTGCCGTCGGCGAGTATCGCGATGTCGTTCAGATAAGCGAACCCGTAGATGATATTGTTGTTGATCCTGCCGTAGAGCCTGATCGTCTCGCCTTCACTCGTCGTGATCGGGTGGACTTCACCGTTTGTCAGGTCCATCACATATATGACCTTTGACTTCAGATTGTCTTCATTGTCCTGCCATGCGAGATAATGCTCCTCCTCGCAGTACACGAGGTGCTCCGCGGGCACGCCCTCCGCGATGACCGTGAGCTTTTTCGTGGTCAGGTCGAACGCATAGATCGATTCGTACAGCGAGAAGTAGAAAATGCTGCGGTCGCCCAGATACGCGAAATCCGTCATGTCCGCGGTCAGCAGCTGGTAGCTGGAATTGACCGCTATGTACATCTGCTCCTCGATACGGTTGTCCTCTTTGATGTAGCGGTAGAGGACGATGCCGACCCTGCCCTCGTATTCACCGCGGTTCATATAGCCGTAGACCATGAACACGGCGTCTCCGTTGTCATATACATTGATCAGCTTGACCGCGTGCTGGTCGTAATAATCGCGGGAATAATCCCCGTTGTACTCCCTGAACGTGAACGCTTTGGAAAGTGTATTGGTCGCGGGCTCGTAGATCATCAGCTCCCTGCCGTATACAAAGGCCAGATACTGTCCGTTCGGGCTGGCGCTCGTCTGAGCGGCGGTGTCGTTGGTGATGCCGAGCTTGAACTCATCCCTCATGAGGGACGTGTTGGCCACATCGAATACCGCCTCCATCGTCCTGTCGTATGTATAGAGATATGTCCTTGCCTCAGTGTAGGTAAAGCGGAAATGCTCCTTTACGACATAGTATTCGATGCCGCCCTCGAGTTCGAGCGAGATCAGGTATTTCAGCTCGATCGAAGCCATGCTGTCGTAGAACTCGTTGATGGTCGGAGTCTCCTCCCAGATGACCTTGGGCTCGAGGTTGCCCCATGTGACCATGAAGAAACTCGATTTGATCGTAACATGCGCGAATGTCGAATTGTCCGCCGATCGCGAGGATTCGAGATACTTTTTAAGGCCCTGTTTTGCCGTATCGCTGCTGCCGAGCAGCACCGAACTGAACTCCTGCGCGAAGTTCAGCTTCGCGTCGAGTTTGCCGTCGTCGTACATCTTCAGGCGGGTATAGTAGTATATCCTCTTACTCTTGTTCGTGATGAGCGTTATCTTGCAGATGTACTCCTGGCCGGACTTCATCGTCTCCTTGAGCGCGATCCTGACCTTTTTCGGACCGTCGTCGACGTCCAGTACGGTAAAGCTGTCGGACTCGACTTCCCTGCCGTCGGTGTTCAGGATCTCGTAGCGGAGCTTTTTGACATTGCTCTCGTTTTCCTCGATCAGCACCGTAAATGTTCGGTTCGACGTGATCGGAGTTATCGTCTCCCTCATGATCATCTCGTCCAGGTTGGAAACGTAGCCGTGAAGGCGGTTGATCTCGGTGCCGTTCACCTCGAAACTCACCGTGGGCAGTGTGGCCGTGCTCATCGGCGTGGTCGAGGCGGACGTCTCAAAAACCGTCTCCTTGATGTCTCCTCCGAAATATATCAGTGCCGCGATGAACACGGCTATAACTATCAATAATCTGTATCTGAATTTCATGTGTTTTCCTTTTTATCGTTTTCTAAAAGCCTGAAAAGCGTCGGATCTGCTCCGATCTCCTCCATGACCGATCTGTAATCGCTTTTGCGGTCACTCCCCTGCTCCGACGTACGCTTCTTGAAGCCCTTGGGCAGCATGCGCGGACCGGTTTTCACCGCGCGGATGAGTATGTTCTTCGGCGTGTGCTCCATGTCGATGAACTCGAGTATCTGAGTCTTGTAGCCCTGCGCTTCGAGCATGTTGGCGCGCAGCGCGTCGGTATAAAGAGCGGACACGCGCTCCTTTATAAGACCGTATTTCATGATGGGCATTCTACTGCTGTCGTCTATCTGTTTGTTCAGCTCGTGCTGACAGCAGGGCACGCAGAATATGACCTTTGCGTTCCATTTGATAGCTTTGTACAGGGCGTAATCGGTCGCGGTATCGCAGGCATGCAGCGTAACGACCATGTCCACTTCGTCGGTGCCGGTATAATCGGCGATATCGCCGTGCAGGAACTCCAGCTTGTCATAGCCGAAGCTCTTCGCGAGCCTGCCGCACTCCGCGATGACATCCTCCTTCAGGTCGAGGCCTGTGATGTGCACGTCATACCCCTGTTTCTCATGCAGATAATAATACAGCGCGAACGTGAGGTACGACTTTCCGCAGCCGAAGTCGATGATCGAGATCTCGCGTCCCCTCGGGAGTGAGGGAAGTATGTCCTCCACGAACTCCAGATAGCGGTTGATCTGGCGGAACTTGTCGTAGCGCGCCTTGACCACCCTGCCGTCGGGCGTCATGACGCCGAGCTGTACCAGGAAGGGCACGGGAATGCCCTCCTCGAGGAGGTAGTGCTTTTTGCGGTTGTGAGACAGCGCTGCGCTGTCGGTGGTTCCCACCGATCCCGGCAGCGATCCGTCAATGGTGCCTGTCACCGATCCGGGAGCGGCTGCGCCGGGAGCGTTTGTGCCAAACCTGCCAACCGGCCCGGGATAGCTGCATCCGCGTTCGGGCATGTTGGGGCCGGGGATGCGGCGTGACGGGCCGTTTTCTGTGCCGGCCGCTCCTGCCGCCGCGTTCCCTGCCGCAGGTGCCGTCCTGTGCTCCTTGGTCGTCACGGTACCGCGCTTGCTCACCATTGTTACTACCGTAGTAGAATCATTTTTGATCTCAAGCTGTTTAAAATGCTGCGGCTGCTCCGTATCCGCAGGGTCGACCACAGACTCGAGCAGCCTCGCTGCCGTGCCGGCGTCCAGATTCTCGTGCAGCTCCTTGGGTCCCACCGTACGGGTCACCTGAAAAAGGGTAACGCCCCTGACAGATACGGGCTTTACCTTAAGCCGCGACGGCAGCGCCGTATCCTTGGACGCGGGGTTGCTCGCCACCGCGAGGATCAGGCTCTCGTTCATATATTTCAGATACTTCTCGTACAGTTCACCCATACAGATCCTTTCACTTCGTTTCAGGCACTCGCAGATTCGCCTTCGGCAAATCCTGCTTGCCTTTCATATGATCAGAACCGTATCTCCGGTTCGTAGAGCTCGAATATCAGCACTTCGTTTTTCTTTTTGAGCCCCTCGATATCGCAGTCGGGGCGCACGGTCCATACCGCTCTCATCGCGCCGAATGCCTCGGCGAGCCTGACCGTGAGCGAAGTCTTTTTAACGTTGTAAGCAATAAAATGCGGACGCGCGATGACGTTCAGCAGGCAGTTGGACAGCAAAAACGCCTGCCATCCGGGCAGCTCCTGTTTCATGTCAGAGTAGGGCCCTGCCAGCTGTCCGCGCAGGATATCGGGCGCGTTCTTCCTGAACCACTGCACGATAAACGGTGAAAAGCTCTCGATGCAGAAAAGTCCCTTGTATGCGCGCAGCATCGGCAAAGTCTTGCTGCAGAGCAGGTTGTTCTTCGGGCCGTTCTTGAACTCAACGAGCAAAGGCACACGGCCGTCCACGAGCTCCAGCACCTCCGAAAACAGCGGTATCTTCTGATCGGTGCCGCAGAGCCGGAAATTACACAGCTCCTCATAAGTATATGCGTCGACCCTGCCGTCTATGCCGCACACGCGGTTTAACGTATCGTCATGGAACACAACGATCTGCTCATCCTTTGACAGCTGCAGGTCGAGCTCGATACCGTATCCGGCATCCGCCGCCCGGGCAAACGCCGCGAGCGAATTCTCCGGTACCTTTTTATCCTTGGTATGCAGACCGCGGTGAGCCAGATTCAGATGATAAAAGTCCTGCCGCGTTTTTTCGCAGCCCCTGCCGGGCGCGATCAGGAAACACACCAGTCCCAGGATGACAACGAGCACCAAAAGCACGATCCACATAGCGCAAACCTCCGCACTTACCTATATTCCGTTTTATTATAACACTTTTGCTCATAAAGTGTTACGGAATTATAAAATTGGTTAAAAGCTTATTAAAAATTAGCACTCCCTATTGACGAGTGCTAATTATGGTGCTATAACGTAGTCGAACAAAGGAACAGAGAAGACCAAAAGAACCGATCGTTCCGATGATCCAATCCCTCCTTCCCTTGCTCAGTAGCTGATGTTGTTATTGAGTAAAAGGAGGTAGTAATTATGTTAAGACCTGCAATTTTTGGTGAGAATCTGTTTGATGACTGGTTTGATTTCCCGGATTTCAGAGACCTGGACAAAGCGGAGCGAAAGCTCTACGGCAGACACGCAGAACGGCTTATGAGGACCGATGTCCATGAACAGGACGATCATTACGAGGTAGATATCGATCTGCCCGGCTTCTCAAAGGACGAGATCACAATCGAACTCAACAACGGTTACCTGCTCGTCAGCGCGGCCAAGGGCCTCGATAAGGACGAGAACAACAAGAAGGGCAAGCTGATACGCCAGGAGCGTTACGCCGGCGCGATGCAGCGAAGCTTCTATGTCGGGGACGGCATAACCGAGGAGGACATCAAGGCAACGTTCAAGCACGGCGTCCTGAACCTCTCGATCCCGAAGAAGGAAAAAGAGAAGCTGCCTGAAAAGAAACAGATCCTGATAGAAGGATAAAGTAAAAAGATTTCCCCCGGCCGCGGGCATGAACCTGTGGCCGGGGGATTTTTATGTTATCCAAGAGCAGCGGAAACGAAGTCGGAAACGAAGCACTCAAAAGATTATTCGGAAGAGTTCTCCGAGATATCCGTCACACGCATCCAGCCCTTCTGTTTCTTGTAATTCTCATAACTCCTCGGGTTGTCGTAGCGGACCCAATCCGGTATGCCGCTCATGATCTCGTTGATCTCGGCGATCTCCTTCCTGCTCGGCTTGCCGCCCATATCCAGCGCCTCGTTGTAAAGCATGTGACTGCAAACGATGTCGCCGGTAAAATCTTCGAGGAAAGTCCCGATAAGATCCGCCCAGGTGTCCTCCTGCATGAAGGGTTCCTGATACACGGCAAGGTTTTTCTCGATATCCTCGGGAAGCCTCAGCTCATAATCCCCCGACCTGTAGATCGTCATTACCTCTGCCCAGAGCTGATCGCAATATTCGCGGGACTCTTTCTTATGCTCAAGGATGTGGACCTCGGCCTTGGCACGGTCACACTGGATCGGCAGAAAACGTCTGTTGCCGGACCTGTCGTTCGGAAGAAAATGGACCACGTTCGTCGTGCCTGCATACACAGACTGCCTCGGACGGTCCTCAGCCCTGTACCCGTAGGGAAGGCGGAAATTGTCGCTCTGACGCGAAAGGAATGCCTTTGCCGATTCGTTGCTCCGAGTATTCTGCAGGGCCATCATCTCCCCCAGCTCAAGGATCCAATGCCCGACCAAATGTTCATAGATCTTCTCATCATCGAGCCTGCCGATACCGTCACTGAACCATGCATCATTATGGGCAAGAAATCGGACAAAAGTGGATTTACCGGCGCCCTGTCCTCCCACCAGGCAGATCATATACTCGAATTTACAGCCGGGATCAAAGACCCTTTTAACCGCACCGAGCAGGAAGAGCTTCATGCATTCGTAATTGTACTCGTTCACTTCCGCTCCGAGGAAATGCTTCAAAACGTACCTGATACGCTCTTTTCTGTCCCATTCGAGAGACTTCAGAAACTCGCAGATCGGATGATAACCGTTTTCATCGGCGAGCAAACGTATGCCTTCGCGGATCTTTCTGTTGTTCTGCAGCCCGTATTCCGACTCGATGATCCGTGTAATGCGGAGCTCATCAATCTCGGTAATGTCTTCCGAAGAAAAGCTCCCGTCCGCATTCTTCCCCTTCAGCTCCTGACGCTGGGTAAGTCTGTTGAAGCGGATCCTGCCCTTAAAACGCAGATCATTATCCAGAATCAGTATAACGTTGTTGATCGTTGCTTCAACCTTCTTTGTCTTCGGATTCCTGGTCAGTTTTTCCTTAATACTCTCGATCTTCATGTTAAAAAATGCCTCTCTTTCTACCGGTATTTTTTGAGGAACAAGGGTATCTTACTACGGGCCACCAAATAATGCTGCACAATCTTTTTGAGGCCTCTGCCCCACCCCGAAAGGCCAAAAAATAAGGGCATCCGCACTGTTTGCGAATGTCCTTATCACTGATTTTTAACGTATTACAAATTAAGGGATGTATTGCACGTAAAAATATGCACAAAAGAAATTTGAAAAAAAATTTGAAGCGCTCCTGCGGGCCCTTTTTATAGATCCGACTTTACCGTATAGTGGCCGCCTGCCAGATAGAACAGCGCAACTGCGGGCACGCCGCATCCCTGCCGGACATAGCACACCAGTTGGCTCACTCCGCTGTACCTGGCAAGTACATCCGATCCCATTCTGGCGTATAGCATTATTCCGAATGTCTCGATCCAGGTCGACGCGAGGGAGAACAGCACAGATACTGCTACCAGTACGACACACAGGGTGATATTCCTTTCGCCTTCCTTGTTCTGGATCAATCTGACAAAGATCAGGAAAAACACAAGCTGCACCACCATGGTAAAGACTGCAACAGGGAATGCAATTCCCTTCTTCTCCGGCGTCCACCCCATAAACAGGGGAAGCAGCCTGTCCTGCAGGAATACTACAATAACTGCGAGCATAATGCCCAGCGCCTAAATGGCCAGGGCGAGGATGGCGAGGATTTTGGTG
The DNA here is from genome assembly GCA_016288005.1 of Lachnospiraceae bacterium. Taxonomy (GTDB): domain Bacteria; phylum Bacillota; class Clostridia; order Lachnospirales; family Lachnospiraceae; genus RUG11977. Next base: position 1,087 of record JAEEXY010000071.1, on the reverse strand, counting down.
GGTTTGTGGGGCATGGTGGGCTCCTTTAGGATATTGCGTTCATTTTCGTATATACATTTTCTTACGAAAGAGGAGGGTTGTCAATTGTAAACCGGAAATGCAGGCTATCATTCCAGACGTTATACAGACAACCCTTTGGGGCATTTAGCTCTGTTGCCTATAATAAACCCACGGTGACAGGCATAGTTCATCCTTATTCATTCCGTTATCTGTACGCCCCAGAATTTTCCTGTAAGTTTGGACAATTTTTTCCTTTTCTTCGTACACGATATCTTCTAAACTCTTTTCTTCCGCAATAAAAAAACTATGAATATGATAGCAGCCGTCAATTTCTTCGTTCACCAATTCCTTATCACTGTTATAATTCAATTGCGTCTCATACATTCCGCTGTCACGCCACTCCGGCTTTAGGCATTTCGCTTTGTCTTTTTCCTTATCGCCTTCAGTTATTCTGGCCTCATTCAGACGATAAGCATGAGATTTGTATCTTAACACTCTGCCTTCCCTTTGTTCTATATCAAGCGGCCTGTCCGGAAGCGACCAGTGAAAGACATTTCGGGCATACCAATGAAGGTCTATTCCTTCAGTACCTATCGATGTGGTTGAAAAACCAAACGGCAGAAAAGGAGAATTAAATGCCGGTTTTATTTCTTTAAGGCGCTTTGCAGTATCGGAAACTTTTTCGGAGTACAAGCCTGCTGCAAAAATGTTTTTGGTTCGTTTGGACAATTCCTTGAGTTCACCTATTGAATTATTGCTCTTCGTATCATCATATAATACCAATTTAGGATAGCTCTTATTCTCTAATAACATTTGGATTTTGCTTATAACCCTGCTTATTTCTTTATCTATTTCTTTATCTCTTTCTTTATTATTGCTATACTCATTCTCCAACAGCTCTATATATTCATCTATTACTTGAGGAAGACAACCTGCTTCACAGTATTCCTTTACCGCCGTAAAATATGAATCTGCTTCTTTTCCCGGATTCATTATCTGCCAGTTTTTCCATACCGCATTTCTTGCATAACTACTATTAAACAACGTGAAAAAGTATTCTGCCAACTTTTCCCGAGTATGGTTATAC
>JAEEXY010000070.1 GCA_016288005.1 Lachnospiraceae bacterium | reverse complement strand
GGGAATCCACTCTTTGATCTCTTACGAGGGAACTAACGCTGCCGAACTGGTTGCAGATTTTCATTCAGCCGTAGACAGCTATCTGGAGTCGTGTGAGGACGAAGGCGTTAAGCCTGAGATCGCATATAAGGGCAGCTTTAACGTACGATTGGGAGAGGAATTGCATAAACGAGCCGCTGTGTATGCGCTATCCCATAGCCAGACGCTAAACAGTTTTGTCGAAGAAGCTGTACGCGATAAGCTGCGTTTGGCAGAATGATTAATCCGGTGCCTGTCACCATTAAGTATTTATAAACAGCCCCGGCGTCCTTATCTTCTCCTTGCCATACCACTGCTTTTCTGCTATAAATAAATCAAGCAGAAGGACTAATTCTATTTTCAGCGCATCATGCGTTGTCCAATTCTTATTACGAATCGTTTAGTATTCACTTTTCACATTCTCCTGCTTAAATCACACATTCATCAATTGGCAGGAGATGTCAAAGTTACGGCTGTAAGTGCCCCTTTCTCTCCTGTCGGAAGGGAGGCCTTATTGGGCGAAAAAGATATGACCGAGATCAGGCATGTGGATGAGGTACTGAAACTGCTGACGGTCATCTCCGGAGATAAAAGGTACTATGAGGTGACCAAAAGCGAGAAAGGGAAGGTAAAGAATATGTGCGAAGTAGCGGACAGACTTGTTAACAAAGGTATCGAAAAAGGCCTTCAGAAAGGCCTTCAGAAAGGACGTCAACAGGGCCGAAAAAAGGGCATCGACGAAAAAGGCATACAGGTATTCTTAAACTGCATTGCTCGCGGTATGTCTCGAGAAGATGCTCAGGCTATCGCCGATATCAGCGACAGTCTGGTTGAGAAAGCATTGTGCGCTAAGAGCACCGGTAAGGAATCATGCCTGGTATAAACTACAATTAATCTGCCTTTAAAGACATTTTAAGAATCGCCCGTTATAATTCTCCTATAAGCAACTAAGAGGAGGATACGCGCATGAAAAGAAAGAAATGGCTGTTTATGATCATCCCCGTGGCGGCAGTAGTGGTTATCGCCATCGGAGCCTTGATCAAACTACATATACAGACCCAAATGATCCTGACGGACTATTATTCGGTCTTCACCAATGATAAATACAAGACGCCCGTATATGTGGACGGCGTAGAAGTGATCACGCAGGACGTCTCGTGCGGCTATGCGTGCATTCAGATGTTTTCGGCATGGAACGGCGGCAGCGTAACCGAACAGAGCCTTTATGACACCTATGGCAAGGTCATCACGTCTACCGGGAAAAAGTTTTGCAGCGAGATGAACAAGCAGTTCCCCGAGTACAAAACAACCATGCATAAGTACGGGCCCAACGCCGAGCTGATAGATCTGATGTATGACAATCTCGCCACCGGAATCCCCATGCCCTTCGAGTGGGCCGCCAAATACGGCGATGACTGGACGCTTCACTATTCCCTGCTGGTGGGTATGGATATCCCGAACAATAAGATCACGATAGCCAATCCGTACGGATATATTGAGGAAATAACGGTTGAAGAGCTTCTCTCGAGGACAAGCTTTGAAGCCTATGAAAATATGCCGTTGTTCTTTAAGATGGCTTTTGCGGTAGGCATATTTGAAAAGAATACAGTATTTACGGTGTCACGGTGATAAAGAAACAATATCTGAAATAAAAACCGCCTCCCGGTTTATCCGGGAGGCGGTTGGTTTTACTTATTCAGTTAGAAACTTTCAGAGTTTAGTCGTTATTTGCAGGAGCAATATAAGCTTTCCAAACATAAAGCGCCTTGGTTGTCTTTTCTTTCTTGCCGTCCTTCTCAACTTCAATCTCAATATCAGTCTTAACGATTGTTGTTTCGATGTAGTTAGAAGCAAGAACGTTGTCGCTCTTAACACCAGCGCGGCGGATGAGAACAACCGAGCCATCCTTTAATACATAATCAGAAGCCTTCTTACCAACTGCGTTAGAATACTTGGACTTACTCTTACCAACAGTAACACCCTTTTCGGTAAGTGCGGTCCACTTTGCAGTAGTCCAGTCAATCTTTCCTAAATCAGCTGCGTCTACAATCAGGTATTCGTATGATCCGGAAACCTTATCAGACGATGCGTTTGAAACCTCAGGTGCTGCAATCACGCCCTTGGTATCAGCGGCATCCTGTACTGCGTAGAACTTGTTCTTATCTTCCTTAATGGTAGGAGCAGCTGCAACCTTACCGATAGTCATAAGAACCCATTTCTCAGCAGGCTTCGAAACTGTTGCTGACTTTCTGATCCAGATATACATATCCTCAGAGGTGTCCGTAATGTCCTCGATGGCAACACTCTTAACTTTGATGTTGGTAAACATCTTGTTGTTATCGGTAACCTTCTTCGTAGGTACAAAATCAGACGTATCTTTCAAATATGTTGCAACATCCTCGCCCTGGTCATTCTTTCTTGTAGCCTTTCCGTCCTTGTTGAAGGGAAGGATGGTTATAATTTCTGCTGTATCGAAAGTAGGCTCGTTCTTGCCCTTGTCAGCAGGATCAGTAATTGCGTAATCATATCCATTTTTAAGAGCCAGTGTACCGGTTGCAACATTTATCTTTACAGCCTTAGCTTCCTTAGCGGCAGCAATGGTAGCCTTTACAGCCTTGGTTGCACGGTATGCGTTCTTTGCGTCAACAGCCGGCTTGTAGCCATCTTCGCCTTCAGTACCTTTTGCTTCAGCTGCTTCAACAGCCGCAGCACCCTTAATCCTGAAGTACAGAGTAGTCTTTGAACCGCCATTTACATATTCGTAAAGTTTCTTGCAGGTAAGATTATAATTTACTGTCTTACCATTTACAGTCTGAGGTTCGTTACCAGTAACACCATACCATGTAGTTCCGTCGGTGCTGTACTGGAGCTCCTTAATTATTGCATCAAGTCCGTTTGCATGCTCCGCTGTAACTGCACCGGAATAGATAACGGTTTTCTTCTTGGTATCAATGGTGGTGATGGAAGCAATTGCAGGAGTATCATCATCATCCTTATCCGCCTGAGCATAAGCAAAAGTAACTGATACTTTCTTGTAAGGTGTTGCGTCAACGATGAAGTTAGGAGAATACTTTGCCTTTGTCTTCTCGTCTGCAGGAGCTACGATCGATGCATAAATGTATGCGGTCTTGCTTTCAGCAATCTTTACACCTGCGCTCTTGTCAGTAAGCGAAATCGAACCGGTATAAGTTGTAGCCTTAGAATCAGCCTTCTTGAGGTCAATAGACTTAAGCTGAGCGCCTTTAAGCTGAGCGCCTGCTGCCTTCTTTACATCTGCCCAATAAACGGTAACTTCAACAGGTGATTCGAAGTAGATACTGTCAGTTGCAGGGTCATATCCGGTATTAGCAGTAAATGCATCCGCTACTTCAATAGCAACATCTTCAAAATCCAGAATATCAATAGCAGTGTTAGCTACTGGATAGCTGGAATTAGCATATTTTCCTGTCTGAGCGGTCTCTCCGACCTTAGTAACAACCTGGCCTTCAAGAACTACTTCTTCCTTTTGGCCGTCCTTCTCGACTTCACCTTTCAGATTTGCAGCGATATCTGCATAACTGATCTTGGTTGCGGTCTTTGCACCATTCTCTACACTGAAGATTGCCTTGTATTCAACTTCATCAACAGTTACAACAAACGAAATGTTACGCTTTGCGGGAGCAACATAGATTTCAACTTCCTTATCCGCTGTGAGTGCTTTCTTTACCTTGAAAGAACCATCAGACGCTGTGAAAGAAACAAACTCATCGCTCTTTAAGAGATCCTTTGATTTTCCTGCTCTTGTATCAAGAATCCAAGCGGATGCATCTTCGAGAGGAATACGGTCAGCTTCTTCGGTAGCTCCGGGCTTAGTTGCTGCGTCAAGGATATCAGCAAGTGTTGTCGCATCATCCTTTGCAGATAACTCAGATACGAAAGTATAATCTTCGTAGGCACCTTCGTCACTGGTAGGAGCCTTTACGGTGAAGGTTACATAATGAGGTACCTCTACCTTGGATTCACCGGTAGCAGTGAACTCAATCGTAAGTGCTTCCGTCGCATTAAATTTAATAGTCGTGCCACCTGTAGGAGCACTATAAACCCATTTGCCGGTATCTGCCGCGGTAGTAAGGGTCAGGGCTACATTGTCGTAAAGCTCACTGATTGACTTTCCTTCGGCATTCTTAGCGTTAGCCAGCAGATCAGCTTTTGATACCACAGGCCACTTTGTCTCAGAGCTGGCTGCTCTAGTATAGGTGAACACCTTTTCATCGATTGTCACATTAAAAGTAGTAGCAACAACCGCATGAGGATCAAGAACAACCGTTGCTGAAACAATTACTTCATAATCTGCGTTAAGATAAGATATTCCACCATCTTTAGCATTAACAGTTACAATTCCAGTTGCTTCATCAACCGTTGCAGCACCCACAGGATTTATTGTAACATTCGTAAGAGAACCGATTGTAGAATAACCATCGTCACCAGGTATATGGTCAATATCAGACTTAAATTTGGTACCCCATAAAACCTTGAGATTATACGATGATGTCAAATTTTCAGGTGCACACCTGTACCAATCACTTGTGCCGTCTACCTTAAGGTTAAACTGAATCGTAGGATACGTGGTTTCCGCACTTACCTTCGCTGCTGCGAAGCAGGTGAGGCAAAGTGCTAATGTCAAAAGACCTATTACTAAGCCTTTCGAGAAATTAAACTTCTTCATAAATTTTAATTCCTGCCACGTGCAGGGCGACATATATCATTTGCCATACGGCATAAAAGAGGTGTATTCCATGGAAAAAACCGCAGTCAGAGCATCATTTACCTATTCGCAGTATATTCCTGTCTTCCTCGGTGAGAAGAGGATGCTGCTGAGCCCTGTGACTCTGCAGAATTATGAGCGGGAGCTGCGGCGCGGGGAAAAATGCCTGGGTTCGGAGGAGATGAGCGATATCACCTTCCTCCAAATGAAGCGGTATTTCTGCGAGCTCCCGGAGCGTGAGAGGAGCCGGCGGACCGGCAGGCCGCTGGCTCCGGGCACGGTGCGGCAGCATTATATCGTTCTGCATTCGTTCTTTGAAAATGCGGTGGAAAACGAGGTGATAGATGAGAACCCGATGAAGAGGATAAAGCATCTGACGGAGAGCAAAAATGCCGTGGTCGAGGAGCCGCTTTCGTATGACGAGGCACAGGTCAGATACATTATCAGGTGCCTGGCGGAGGAACCCTGCATGTGGCGCGCGGCGGTGATGTTTGCGCTGGATAGCGGATGCCGCAGTGGCGAGGTCATGGGACTGAAATGGTCGGATATCAGCTTGACGACCGGGAAAGTGGTCATATGCAGAACGGTCAGGCATACGGCCGGTCTCGGCACGTTTATGAGTTCTCCGAAGAGCGGAAAGAACAGAGTAATATATTTAAACAAACCGGCACTGGCCTGCCTCTGTGAGTGGAAGGCCATGCAGGAGTCCGAGATATTCTACCGCGATGCGGCGCAAAAAGAAGAAGGCTACTGTTTTACCCAGCGGGACGGGAGCCCTCTGATACCTGTAGCCTTCAATAATTATCTTTCGAGATTCGGCAGGAAATACGGCCTGCCCGGGATCCACCCGCATGCGCTCAGGCACACGATGGCGTCGCTCAGCATCGCGAACGGAGCGGATATAGTGAGCGTTTCGAACAAGCTGGGTCATTCGAACATCTCGATCACGCTCGACATCTACAGTCACGCCAATCTACATGCGCAGCTGCGCGCCAATGCGGTCCTGGCGGATGCGATATATTGATAGTATTCAAACTGCTAAAGAACAGACTGCTCTTGGCTGAGATGGCAAGTTTATATAAAAACTTGACTGTGCACAAACGATGGAATATAATAATCTTACATACTGAAATATTTTTCAGTGAAAATATTTTCAGAATAGAGAGGCGTGTATGTTTGTTGGGAGAGAAACTGAGCTTGCAGAACTTCAAAGCGAGTTTAAAAATTGGAAGCGTAAGACAGCTGTACTTGTATACGGTAAGAGAAGAGTAGGCAAATCTACTCTTATTAACAAAGCTGCTGATTCATTTGACGGTGTAGTCATTGATCATTTATGTGTAACCAGTACGTTCGAAGGAAATATGGCGCTTTTATACCAAAGCGTCTGTACCGCGCTGTCCCTCCCCAAGATGAGTTTTGAGTCCATATTTTCAATGATGGATTATCTTGGTACGCTTGATAAGAAAATCCTCCTGATCATCGATGAATATCCTTACCTTAAGGAAACAGGGAAAAAGGGCGAGGTCGATTCTGTTATGCAGGCAGTTATTGATAAGCTGCCCGGAAATGTGAAGATAATCCTGTGCGGCTCATATATCTCGGTAATGAAGGAGCTTCTTGAAGAAGACAATCCTCTATACGGAAGGTTTTCCCTCATTCTGCATATCAGGGATTTCGATTACTACGATGCGGCGAAGTTCTACCCCGGGCTTTCTCCCAGAGATAAGGTGGGGATGTATTCGGTTTTCGGAGGGTCGCCGTATGTTCTTGGGCTTATAGATAATACAGCTTCTCTGGAAGTAAATATAAAGAAACTGTTGTTGCCGGAAACCGGTCTGGTTCGTGTTCACATTGAGAATACCATGATCAGAGAAATCAAGAAAACTTTTGATACTCGCATTCTGGAAGCGTTGGGGAACGGCAAAAAGAAATACAGCGAGATCCGTGATTGGATGAAGATAGATGAAAACGGCCTTCTTGATAAGCAGCTGAAGATACTGCTGGATATGGAGACGATCGTCAAAAATGAACCGATCAATCGAAAAGGAGATAAAAAGAAGCAGTTTTACGAGATTACGGATAATCTTATGCGTTTTTACTTTGCCTTTATTTTCGGCCGTGCCGGTACGATCACAAGGATCGGACCGGAGCAGTATTATAAACGTTATTTCGGCGATAATCTTCGTGAATTCATCAGCAGAAGATTTGAGGGCATTGTTCTGGAATACTTCCACCGTCAGGCTGTCAGCGGTGAAATGAGCGATATAGAGGACTTCGGCAGTTATTGGTATGATGATCCGGTCAGCAAAAAAAACGGTGAGTTTGACTGCGTTGTAAAAAGCGCCGGAGACAGTTACGATTTCTACGAATGCAAGTACTACGACCGGAAAATGACTGCAGATGAATGCGAGCTGGAAGAAAGACAGCTTGTAGAAATACGGGGGATATCTGTCGATAGGGTCGGATTTGTCAGCATAGAAGGCTTCTCGCCAAAAAAGATAAAAGATTATATTTTGGTCGATGGGAAGATGCTTTATAATGGTTAAAAAAACACGCTATAATCCTCAGACTTGGAACTATAAACATATAAGTTAGAGGATTATAGCGTGTTTATGATCCTTACACCTTTACCACACCTTCAGTTCTCCGTTTTCATCGACCTCGACCAGATCGATCAGCGTGATCTCCTTGGTCAGCACATCGGTAAATGCGGCGGTGACGAGAGCGGTCTTGCCTGCGTCCTTGGACGCGGTGAGCGTGAGCTGCATGGTATTCTTGTCAAACTTTGCCTTGACCGTGGCGCCGCGCTCGGCCTCCACGCGGTCATTCTCGTTGAATGAAACATCGGAGAGGCCTACATAGATCTTTATCTTGTCGGTGGTGATATTGGTGTCGCCGAGGGCCGTGGACAGATACAGCTTTAACGTTACCGAGCTGCCCTTTTTCGAGAGCCACAGGGACTCTTCGGCGGACGTGGGGGTACCTGCCGCGCCTGCGGCCTCGGGTGTGGTCTCTTCGTCCGGAGCCTTGCATGTGGCGTCGAGCGTGGGATTTCCTATGACCACGGTGAGCGACGCCTTTTTGCCGGTCTGGTCGCAGATGACTTCTACCTTGACCGAGACGGTCTTGGCCTTGATTTGGTCGAAATCGAGCGCGTTTACGATGAAATACGGATTGCCGGCCTCATCAATAACGGCTTTTTCTACGCTTAAATACTTTTCCTGTTCGGGCTTGGCGACGCGGACCGTATAGGTACAGTCGGCATCCACTGCGCCGTCCTTTATGAACGGCGTGATATATACCCTGTATGAGCTGCCGGCGTCAGCGGCGGTCTTTTTGAGCACGACATCCTTGTTGGTGGAGTTCGGGACGCTCGTGAGGAACAGCTTGGTGGGGCCTGCCGCGATATCGACCACATGCTCTTCGTAGGTCATGCTGCCTGTATCACAGGCATAGACATATACCGTGCCTGCCTTTTTCGCGGTGATCACGCCCTTGGCGTTGACAGCGGCGAGCTTCGATTTTGCGGCACCGAAGGAAACCGTGTGCTTCGACTGATTGAATGAAGGCTCGATCGGTGTGTCGCAAACGAACCATACGAGCTTGCCTTTTTTGATCTTGCCTTTGGAGTCTTTCCACATCGAGGCCGAGAGTTCAGTCTTCAGCGTGGCGCTCTTGGTTGATTTGATGCCGTTCTGCCATATAGTCGCTTCGGCGGCATCGGCGCCGGTGCCGACCCTTACCGTGCATTCGGCGGTTATCGGCTCATCGGATTTTAAGCTGCTGTAAACGGCGGCGGTAAGGATGACCGCGCCGTTCCTGCGGCCTGTTACGACGGCCTCGGTGCCTTTTGCCCGGACCTGCACATAGCGCTCTGCGTCGGCTGTGCCTGCCGCATCGGCGGGACGCACTGACCATACCACGCGGTCATCACTCCCGGCCGGGAGCTGCGCTTCGACGGTTATGCTCTCGGATATGCCTACCTCGTAAGCCTCCTGTTTTATGCTGATGCTGCCCGCGGGAGATTCGATCATCGGAGACGCGTATTTTACGACGCATCCGATGGCAGTGTCGGTCATGATATAGCCTGCCTCGGGATCGAGATCGTCCAGATGCGGCGCTACATAGCTGTCAAACGAGCTCTTTGCGTCTGTCGGAAATGCCGCGAAAACGAAATCGCTGTCGTGGTAGCGGTTTGCCGTAAGCGCCATCGCGAAGCTTTCTCCCGAAGCCTCTGTGAAGGCCTCGTCGGAATAAGCGTCGAACACGGTAAAATACGACTGCTCCATCGTGTCCTCGAACTCGGGGAGCTCGTAGCCGTAGTAGTTTTTGCTGCCCCATGCCTTATGGTTTTTGTTGAACTTCGACGCGGGGATGCAGAAATATGAGTAATTTGAGTCCTTAAGCCCTGCGTCCGCGGAGAGGTTCGGATCGTCCCAGGTGATATCGCAGAGATACCACTGTCCCGAGAGCTCCACAGCGTTCCATGCGTGGGCTTCTTTCGCGCCGGTACCGAGGATGTAGATGTTCGGTATGCCGGCTTTATTCAGCAGATATTCAAAGCATTTCGCGTAGCCTTCGCAGACAGCGCCCTGACCTGTGAAAACGCCTGCGACCGAGTGCGCCCACACGCTCTGCTCGGGCTGTCCCGATGCGTTGTACGCGTAGTCGATCGCGCGGATGATGATGTCGTGGGCTTTTAACGCTCCGTAGAAATCGCCGAGCGAAGCGGCCTCGGTCACCTCGTCTACCCATCCGTTGAGTTTGGTGTTTACTGCGTCGTCGACCGCTTTGCGCGAAGCATAGCTGTAATAATAAGGATCGACGTAGGTCACGGCCGATACGCAGCTGTCGTTCGAGGCAAAAGCGTAATTGATGCCGATCCAGTAATACTGCGGATTGGAATATACGAAACGGCAGAGCGTCTCCGCCAGCTCATCGTCGGTCAGATCGTTTTGTGTGAGATACTCAACGCGTGTCTCGAGTCTGGCAGTCTCTTCGGTAAGGTCGGTCCTGTAGTCCGCACTGTCGATAAAGGCCTCGAGCCTCTCGCCGATCGCGTCGAATAAGAGTTTCTGATTGTCCGAAAGGGAATTGTAGCCGTACTCGTTTCCGCCCAGATCATAGAGTGAATACCCCGAGCCGCCGCTGCGAGCTTTTTTCAGCTTTTTAGCGGTGTAGACCGGAGCTTCCGCGGGAGTATCGTCCGGGAGTTCAAAGGATGTCCCCTCGAGCATCTGCGCGCCTTCGAAGAATTCTTCCTCTCCTTCGGCCCGCATCGCGGACGCGTAAGTATCGGCGGGTTTGCTCTCCGCGGCGGATACGGCGTATGAGGGAACCGTACAGAAAACGGCAAGAACTATTAAAAATGATAAAGCTTTGTTTAAAGCCGGATATTTGATCTTAAGCATGTACTCACTCCTCCTTGAGTCGAGTTATCGGGAAAACACTTTATAGGATATATATCGGCTGAAAACGGGGATTTATTTAGGCAGAAATACAGACATGGGTAAGACATGGGGACGGTTCTTTCGTCCGCGCAGTTCGCGTGACGAAAGAACCGTCCCCATGTCTTACCTATGTTTGTTATGCCTGTTATTTAATTATCTCAGTACTCAACCACTTCTACGTCGTACCCGTCGAATATCTCGCCGAACTTCGACTTAAGAGACGCGGGGCAGTAGATCGTGGTGAGCGAATCGCACGCGTCGAGGGCAGATTCGGAAAGAGAGAGGAGCGATTTCGGTATCCTGATCTCCTTGAGCGCTATGCAGTTGTAGAAAGCGCTCTCTTCGATGACAGCCAGGCCTTCGGGCAGCTCGATGGACTCGAGTGCCTCGCAGTACCAGAACGCCTCGCGGCCAATGGAAGCTATGCCGGCGGGCAGCTCAACAGCAGTGAGCAGTTCACAGCCGGAGAATGCCTCCTCGGGGATCTCTGTAAGTCCCGAAGGAAGGGTAACCGATGTAAGCGCAGAGCAGTTATAGAATATGCCGCTGCCTATCTTTGTCACGGAGTCGGGGATCACGATCTCTTTGAGCGCAGCGCACTCGGAGAACGCGTAGCCGCCGATCTCGGTAACCGATGCAGGGATGGTGATACTCTCGAGCGCCTCGCAGAACTCAAACGCGGAACTGCCGATCGATGTAACGGTATCGGGGATCGTGACGCTGACCGCAAACGCGAAGGAGTTGAGCGCGTCGCTGCCGATCGCGGTGACGGGGTAGGTCTTGCCCTCGTACTCGACCGAAGAGCGGATCACGTAGTCCTCGTACGAATCATCGGAGAACCATGTGAATATAACCTCGGCGTGATCGTCGTATAAGCAGTAGCTCAGGCCGTCGTATACGAGCAGGGGAAGCTCCGCTCCGCCGGCTTCTTCGATCTCTACGGTACCTACATAGCCGTCGAAATTATCGGTTCCTTCCTCACCGCCTTCGAGGTTTTCATCGTCATCCCCGATCTCGGTGTCATCGGCCTCAGGGGTCGGTGTCGCTGTCGCTGCGGCGGGTGTCGCGGAAGGTTTTTGGTCATCTGTTACTTTTTTGCCCGAACATGCCGATAAATATAAAGAGGAGCATATTACGGCGCAGATGAGCATTATTTTGAAAAAAATCCGCATTTTGGTTGATTTCATGATATAATCTCCTTTAGAATGTTAAATGCCGTACTCTTTGGCGGAAGTAACCGCCCATATTCCATATATCGACATTTCTGGGATTTTCATTATAGCAGAAACGTATAGGAGGATGCAATGAGCAGAAAGATCGTTAAAAACTGTTTATTAATAATGTGCGGACTGTTGGTACTGACCTGGGCCGTTCTGGTTAAGCCCGCGCCCGATAAGGATTCTTCGGACGGAGTTCTTCATGTGGCTGCGGCCGATCCCACGGGGACAGCTGTCTCACCCGGCCCTACAGGGACTTCACCCGCGCCTACAGGTACCACGCCTTCACCTGTGCCTACGGGCACCACGCCCTCGCCCGCACCTACCGGCGCGACCGGTACCCCGTCGCCCACGCCTACCGCGTCACCTGCGAGTGATGGTATCGCCGAGACTTATATTGAGTATGCGAACGAGCAGATCAGCGTTAAGGTTAAGGCCGCCAATACACAGGTTTATTATGCCATACTTAAGAACAATACCGTGACCGGAGTCAAGCTCGCGGAGCTTCTGCCCGCAGCGCAGAACGCCAACGGCATGTTCTACTATATCGATATATCGACACTGTCGGCGAGCAAGGTCAATTATGTCGGCCTTACCACGGTCAATACTCCCGGCGCGGACGGACTGGTGCCCGTAGTGCCCGTTACCGTTTCGCCCAACCAGAAAAAGATCATATTCAACGTGGACTGGTCCTACGAGGGCACACCCACGCAGTTCTCGGGGATCAAGGTTCTCCAGAGCATAATCATCAACAATAACGACGGTACGACCGTTACATACGAGCATCTGACCAGCGCTGAGACACAGGTTCTCAAGGAGATCGCGAACCTCACCAATATGATCCAGTGGCGCAAGGGCGCGAATGGCGCATGGAGATCGATCGCGGATATGGAGTACAGTGACTGGACATCGATGCTGAGTTCAGGCGCGATCATATATTTCAGACTCGCTGCGGTCAACCAGACACAGCATGAGGCCGGTTCGCGTTTCAGCAAAGAGAACAAGATCAAAGTCGCCGTTACCAAGGCTCCCAATGTCAAGGTCGATGTGAGCAAGCTGAATCTTGCGATCAGGAACGGCATGCAGTTCCGTAAGAACGGCTCGAAGGACTGGATCACAGTGCTTCCTTTCGCGGCGAACAGTACCAATACGACGCCCATCCTTACCACTGCATTCTCACCCTTTAAAAACAATACTTCGGCGAAGATCACGATGACTTCGATCGATGATATCAAAAAGACTCTCGCATATGTAGAGCCCGATCCGCCCGCAGATCTGATCCTTGACGTGAGGATCGCGGCGACCACGAAAAAGCCCGCTTCACGCGTAGGCATGGTATCCATCCCTTATCAGGGCAAGGCGCCCACAGTCGCGGGACTAACCAAATCGGGCGAACAGTATACGATCGGCGCGATCACTGCTGCGGATACGCTCGTGGCTTCGCCTGCCTATGAGATGTGTATCGTGACTGCGGCGGATTTTGACGCGAATCTCGTTGATTTTTCCTCGATCAAATGGAGTACGGTAAAGACAGGTACGGTCCTCAAGGCCAACCTGAAGACCGTATATACCAAACTCGATACCGCCAAGACCAGGGTTACTGCGAATATCACGAGCAGCACATCCGTAGTCCTCATCAGGCGGCGCGGTGTGGCAGGTTCTGCAAAGGCAGCGGCCATACTCGCTTCGGCACCCGCCAAGGTGACCATTCCTACCAACTAAGAACGGAGCTTTTAACCATGTCCGGTAAGACAAGATCATATAAGAAGAACTCGAAGTCAAAGAGGGAAACATCGGCACTGCTTCTGCTGCCGCTCATGGCGGTGGTGGGGGTAGTGCCCCTTTTTGTCCGGCCGTACATGAGATAGTCTGACGTCTACGTTACTAAGGTGCCTAAGGAAAAGGCAGCCTGATAATATTTAGTGAGGTTTGATTATGAGCGAATGGTTTTCGGTCCTGATGGACAGGGCGATAGGTGAGAGAAGGATATCCGGTTCGAATATCCTGGTTATAAAGGACGGAGAGGAGCGGTTCTTCGGCTCGTTCGGAAAAGCGGACATAGAGCATGACATTCCGATGAAGAGAGACACCGTTTTCAGGATGTTCTCGATGTCAAAGACAGTTACGGCGGCGGCAGTGATGCTGCTCGTCGAGAGAGGCATCATCGATCTGCTCGACAATGTGGAGAACTATCTCCCGGGCTTTGCGAACCCGATGGTGGCAGTGGCTGACGAGCCCGCCGCAAACGGCGACGCGCGCGGTAAAAAGTTTCATCTTGAGCCCGCAAAGCGCTCCGTAACGATAGCGGATCTGATGACCATGACCTCGGGCGTATGCTATCCCGGCATCGAGACTGCGGCGCATATCGCGGTCGATAAATGTCTGGCCGAATGGGAGAAAAAGATGCCGACTGCGGGATATCCCGTGACCGTTGAGTTTGCCAATGCGATCGGACGCTGCCCGCTGGCTTTCAACCCGGGCGAGCACTGGATGTACGGTTTTTCCGCGGACATACTCGGAGCGGTGGTCGAAGTGGCATCGGGACGCCGTTTCGGCGATTTCCTGCGCGATGAGATATTTGTACCGCTCGGCATGATGAGCACTTCGTTTGACATGCTGCCGGGATTCAGAGAGAGGCTGGCCTGTGTATATGAGACCGATCCCGCAACGGGCAGTTTGAGAGAGTTTAAGGGCATGAACCTCGGACTCGGCAACTATCCGGAGCACGCGTATTTTGAGTCGGGCGGTGCGGGACTGCTCTCGACGATCGACGATTTCGCGAAGTTTGGCATGATGCTGGCAAACGGCGGAAAGCTCGGCGACAAGCGCATCCTCGGCGAGAATACGGTCAGATACATGCGCACGAACGCGCTTACCGATGAGGTTAAGAACAGGGACATGAACTGGGGCTCGACGGTCGGCTACGGCTATAACTGCCTCATGAGGATACTCGATAAGCCCACAGTGCAGGGCACCATAGCGCCGGAGGGCGAGTTCGGATGGGACGGCTGGCTCGGCACGTATTTCATCATGGAGCCCGCATCAAAGTCGGTGATCCTCTATTTCATCCAGAAGACCAATTCCGGCTGCGACGACATCACACGAAAGGTCAGAGCCATTGCCTACGGGCAGTATCTTAACGATTGATAAGGGACAGGGATATGCAGTTTAAACTTACCGAAACGCCCCTCAGGGACGTATATATTCTGGAGCCGAAGGTGTTCGGCGATCACCGCGGATGGTTCCTGGAGACCTGGTCGAAACGGGACCTCGAGGCCGCGGGACTTTATTACGATTTTGTACAGGACAATCAGAGCTACTCAGCGCATAAGGGGACGCTCCGGGGCCTCCATTTTCAGAGGGGAGAGGCATCTCAGGCAAAGCTCGTGCGCTGCGTGAGGGGCGCGATCCTCGATGTTGCCGTGGATCTGCGCCACGGTTCGCCGACCTATAAGCAGTGGACTTCGGTCGAACACTCGGCTGAGAACAAGCGTGAATTCCTGGTTCCGCGCGGCTTTGCGCACGGTTTCGTGACTCTGACCGATGATGTGGAATTCCTCTACAGAGTGGACAATTACTACGATCCCTCGACCGAGGCGTCGATCAGATACGACGATCCGGAGTTTAACATCGACTGGGGCTTTAAGGACGGGGAGAAGCCGATCCTCGCTGCAAAGGACGAGGCGGCGCCTTTTTACAGGGATTACGGGATCCTGTTCTGAAATCATGATTTTTACGGGATCCGATCCCGTGAAGATAAATTTGCGGTGACAGATCATCGCAGCAAAAGAACCGGCTGAAAGCCGATTCTAAAGAGGGAGACATAGAATATGCAAAATTTCTGGGACAGCGGCGTTTGGGGAACGGTCAATCTGGCGGCGGTACTTCTGGTCAGCCTTATTGTCGGCAACGCGCTCAAAAAGACACTTAAGTTTTTACGCAGATCGCTCATACCCACATCGGTACTCGGCGGTCTGCTTTTACTGCTCACAGGCGTGGTTTTCCGCCTCATTACGGGCAATGTAATGCTGGACACCGAGTTCTTCGGCGGCAACGGAATGAATATGGCGGAGACGATCACGTATCACTGCCTTGCGCTCGGATTCATTGCGACCGTGTTCAAGCACAGCGGCGAGAAGATGGGCAAGGAGCGTACGCGTGAGATATTCAATACCGGCGTGACCACGGTTTCTACCTATCTGCTGCAGGGCGTGCTCGGTCTCGGCATCACGATCGTCTGGGCGATGGTTTCTTCCGAGATGTTCTCGGCTTCGGGTATCCTGCTTCCGTTCGGATACGGACAGGGAACCGGGCAGGCGCTCAACTACGGAAGCATTTACGAGGCGGATTACGGCTTTACGGGCGGAAAGAGCTTCGGTCTGACGGTTGCGGCGATGGGCTTTTTAAGCGCGGCGATCGGCGGCGTTATCCATCTGAACGCGATGCGCAAACGCGGCAGATTCACCGGGGGCTTTGAGGAGACCGCAGAGCAGTTTTCGTCCGACGATATCCAGAAGGCTACCGAGATCCCTATGAACGGAAGCATCGACAAGCTGACTGTTCAGCTGTCCTTCGTTTTCGGCACTTATGCGGTAACTTATCTGGTGATCCGCGTGCTCGGCGACCTGATCCCTTCGTTCAAATCCGTGCTCTACG
>JAEEXY010000069.1 GCA_016288005.1 Lachnospiraceae bacterium | reverse complement strand
GAGGGCGGTGCTGTAAAGAACGCTGCGGAACCCGCGCAGGAAGGCACTCCGATGACCGATACCGCGGACGACAAGAACGTTTCGTGCATCAGGCTTATCTACAATCAGCTCCTCGAGAACGAGGTTGACGAAAAATACATTAACATGATCGTGAGCGAGATCGAGCCCACGCTGAAAAAGGATGCGCCGGTCGAGAACATTCTCTCGGCGATCTACCAGAAGATAGTCCTGAAGCTCGGCAAGACCGAGGTCCTCGACATCAACCGCGGTAAGGTGAAGTATGTATTTTTTGTGGGCCCCACGGGCGTCGGAAAGACCACCACGATCGCAAAGCTCGCTTCGAAGCTCAAGCTCGACAAGAAGCTCAACGTTGCTCTGATCACCGCCGACACCTACAGGATCGCGGCGGTCAAGCAGCTTGAAGTTTACGCGAATATCCTCAACATCCCGCTCAAGGTCATCAACAACGAGGCGGAGATGGAAGAGGCAAAGGAAGATCTTGCCGCGTTCGATATCGTTCTGATCGACACGGCCGGAAGATCGCATAAGGACCGCAGGCAGTGCGACGACATCGAACGCCTGATAAATACGATCCCCGCGGAAGACCGTGAGGTTTTCCTTGTGCTGAGCGTTACGACGAAATACCGCGATCTCGAAGCCATTACCGAGGCTTATTCCGAGATCTCGGATTACAGGCTTATCTTTACAAAACTCGACGAGACCATGTATCTCGGCAATATTTTCAATATCAAGCTTTTAACGGGAGCACCGCTTTCGTATGCGACATTCGGTCAGGGAGTTCCGAATGATATCAGCAGGATAGACGCTCAGACTATCGCTAAACAGCTTTTGGGAGGTGGGGACTGATGGATCAGGCGGATCAGTTACGCAAAATGGTGAATAAACAAAAGAAAGTCCGCAAGGTTTCACGAGTAATCACGGTCACCAGCGGAAAAGGCGGCGTAGGCAAGTCGACCCTTTCCGTAAATCTTGCGATAGCGCTTTCAAGAATGGGAAAAAGAGTAATAATCCTCGACGCGGACTTCGGTCTCGCAAACGTTGAGGTAATGCTCGGGATCAGACCGCAGCACAATCTGGCGGATCTGATGTTCAGGGGAAAGGAACTCAAGGACATCATAACCGAGGGACCCGAGGGAGTCGGATTCATTTCCGGCGGTTCGGGAATCCAGGAGCTCTCGAGACTTACGAGAGACCAGGTTATCTACCTTGTTCAGAAGCTCTATGAGCTCGATGAGCTCGCCGACATAATCCTCGTGGACACCGGCGCCGGCATCGCGGATACGGTGCTTGAATTCGTTTCCGCGAGCAACGAGGTGCTCGTCGTGGCCACGCCCGAGCCGACATCGATCACGGATGCTTATGCATTGCTCAAGACTCTTAACAGAAAGAGCGATTTCGTAAAGGAGAACACCTCGATCAGGATGGTCGCGAACAGGATCAAGGACGCGGAGGAAGGCGAGAACCTTCATCAGAAGCTCAGCGTCGTGGTGGAGAAGTTCCTGAACATCAAGGTCGAGTATCTCGGAGGCATCTTAAACGACGCGAACTGCCAGAAGGCAGTCATGCAGCAGGATCCGGTAATGCTCTCGTTCCCGAATTCAAACACCGCATCCGCGATACAGAAGATCGCGGCAAAGCTTATCGACGTACAGCTGGACAATGACGACAAGAGCGGGATAGCGCATCTGTTCAACCGCTGGATGAAGACCATTTACAAGAAAAAGAAGGGATAAGGAAATGATCTCAAACATTCTGACGGTCGGAGACCGTATAGAAATGAAGCGCCTTGCCGCCGAGGAGAACTCGGAGAACAAGCCTCGTATCTATGCCAGTCAGCTCAACGACATAATCGATGACAGCACTCTCGATGTCGCGATACCGATGGAGGGCTCGCGACTGGTGCTCTATGAGGTAGGGACGAGGGTCGAGCTCCGTTTTATCACGACGGGCGGCATATATCTGTGCAAGGCGCAGATCTCCCAGCGCTGCAGGCAGGGCATGAGGACCTTTTATATTATTAAGATCCTTTCGGAGCTTCGCAAGGATCAGCGAAGGCAGTATTTCCGTCTCGACAAGATCATGGAGATCAGCTATCACAAGGCCACGGTCGAGGAAATGGAGATCATGACGCGCATCAGGGACAAGCAGTACAAGGACGAGTACGAGATGCGCGCGATGCTGGGCTATCTGGCGGAGCTCAAGATCACTGATTCGGCGGGAACCCTGATCAACATAAGCGGCGGCGGTCTGAAGTTTAATTCTTCGGAGTTGCTCGAAAAGGACATGCTGATCAGGCTCAAGATACTGCTCGAGGGCGTGGACATACTTCCGCTCGATCTGTTCGCGAGGATCATTTCTTCGGAGAAATCCAGGAATCAGAGCCTTACTTACGAGCATCGCGCTGAGTTTGTCAACATAAATCGTGACACCCGCGAGAAGATTGTCAAGTATATTTTTAATGAGGACAGGAAACTGAGAAGACGTATCAATTCTAACACGTAATTTGGTTTTTGAGATAAGAATACTTGTCAAAATGTGAAAGGAACACAAAATGCCTAAAAAAATACTAATAATTGATGACTCTGCACTCATGAGAAGAGTGCTCTCTGATATAATAGGCACCGATAAGAGATTCATGCTGTCAGATGCCGCAGGGAACGGACTCGAGGCTTACGATCTGATCACGACGAATCCCGGGAAATACGATCTGCTCGTCCTGGACATCAACATGCCCAAGATGAGCGGCATTCAGCTCCTCGAAAAGCTGAACGAAAAAAAGATCCATATCCCGACGATCATGGTCAGCTCGATAGCGAAAGAGGGAGCGGCGGAGACCATCAGGTGTCTTGAGCTCGGAGCTTCGGATTTCATTACGAAGCCCGACAACTTCCTTGAAACCAAGAGTGACAAGTTCAGGGATAAGGTAGTGCGCTTCATGTGCGGTGCTTTGGGTATGCCTCTCGAGGCTTCCGAAGCCCCCGCCGAGACTAAGCCGTCTGCCGGATTTCCCTCGCGTCCCGCTCCGACACTCAGGGATGATAAGCCGGTCACTGCCGCAGCCGGCAGTCACACGGCGGACGGAGGCCCGATGTCGTATGTGAGGGTTACCTTTACGAGAAAGCCCCACACGACCGTATCGCCCAAGGCCGAGAAGCTTGTTGCAATAGCCTGCTCGACCGGAGGACCTAAGGCGCTCCATCAGCTCATTCCGATGCTCCCTGCCAATATCAACGCTCCGATAGTGCTTGTACAGCACATGCCCGAAGGCTTCACCGGTACTCTTGCCGCCAGACTTAACGAGACCTCAAATGTTAAGGTCGAGGAGGCGGTCGAAGGTACGATCCTCAAAAAGGGTACGGTCTATATCGCCCGCGGCGGAAAGCATCTGCGTATTATCAGAAAGGGAAAGGACCTCGCCGTTTCGATCGGCGATGACGCTCCGAGAAATACCCTTAAGCCCTGTGCCGACATCATGTATGAATCCCTGATCAACCTCTCGCTCGAAGAAGTCGTCTGCGTAGTCCTTACCGGGATGGGCAGTGACGGAACTCGCGGAATCGGTCAGTTGAGCCAGAAGACAAACTGTTACGTTATTGCTCAGGACGAAGCGAGCAGCACGGTATACGGCATGCCCAGGATGGTCAAAGAAGCCGGACTTACCGATGAGGTTGTTCCACTCGGTTCTATAGCAGGCGCCATAGCAAACATCGTGGGAACCTGCTAGAGAGAATAATTTGACTGCCGTATAAGGTCCGTCCTACGGCAAGGAATCCCAGGAGGTTTATCTTTATGGACGTTAGCCAGTATCTAGAAATTTTCATCGAAGAAGCAAAAGAGCATCTGCAGAGTCTGAATGAGAATCTTCTTGTTCTTGAGAAAGAGCCCGAGAACAAGGATACCATCAATGAGATCTTCAGATCAGCCCACTCTCTTAAGGGTATGGCCGGAACCATGGGTTATAAGAGGATGCAGCATCTTACCCATGACATGGAGAATGTATTCCAGGAAGTCCGCAGCGACAAGATGAAGGTTTCATCGGAACTTGTTGACGGTCTCTTCAGGGGTCTTGATGCACTGCAGGAATACCTCGACAATATCATCAATACCCAGGATGAGGGCACCAACGACAATCAGGACCTTATCGATCTGTTCCAGAAGGAGCTCGAGAGAGGACTTAACGGCGGAGGAGATGCTCCCGCACCCGCAGGTGACGCTCCCGCAGCAGCGGGCGACGGCGCAGCGGCGGCAGCGGCGGCTCCCGAGGCTAAGCCCGCTAACGCGCTCGACAATCTGGTGCTTAACGACACAGATAAATCCGTTATCGCAAAGGCCGTCGGCGAAGGCATGTCGGCTTATGCGCTCAATGTTGAGATACAGGATACCTGCGTGCTCAAGGCTGCACGTGCTTTCCTCGTTTTCAAGGCTATCGAGCCTCTCGGCGAGGTTATCAAGTCCATCCCCGACGCACAGGCTATCGAAGATGAGAAGTTCGATTTCGACTTCTCCATGGTAGTTATAACAAAGGCTTCCGAGGAGGACCTCAAGAAGGCTGTTATGAACGTTTCCGAGATGAAGGACGTTATCATAAAGAAGCTCGAGGTTGAGGCTCCCGCAGCAGAGGCTGCAAAGCCCGAAGAAAAGGGTTCGGCTCCCGCAGCAGGCGCAGCAGCGGCAGCAAAGGCTCCCGCGGCAGGCACAGCGGCGGCCGGCGCAGCTGCAGCGAAGGGCAAGCCCGTTGTCAACCGTTCGGTTCGTGTCGATATCGAAAAGCTCGACGATCTGATGAACCTCGTATCCGAGCTGATCATCGCAAAGAACGGTCTCGTTTCGATATCTCCCGCGGAGATCGCGTCGGACGAGTCCAAGAAGGGCAACTTCCACGAACAGGTTGAATACCTTGAGAGAATTACGACCAATATCCATCAGAGCGTAATGAAGGTTCGAATGGTTCCCATCGAGAGCGTTGTAAACCGCTTCCCTCGTATGATCCGCGACCTCTCCAAGAAGCTCAATAAAAAGATGGAGCTGTACATGACAGGTGAGGAGACCGAGCTCGACCGTACCGTTATCGACGAGATCGGCGATCCCCTGCAGCATATCCTTCGTAACGCGGCGGACCACGGACTTGAGAGCAACGAAGAGCGTATCAAGGCCGGCAAGCCCGAGGTCGGTTCCATTTACCTCAACGCTTTCCAGCAGGGCAACAGCGTAGTTATCGAAGTTATCGATGACGGCGGCGGAATCGACGTTGAAAAGGTTAAGCGCAAGGCTATCGAAAAAGGCACGATCACTCCCGAGCAGGCAGAGGTTATGTCGGACAAGGAGATCATCGACCTCCTGTTCAGACCCAGCTTCTCGACAGCGGAGCAGATCTCCGATATTTCCGGACGAGGCGTTGGTCTCGATGTTGTTAAGACCAAGATCGAAGCTCTCGGCGGTAATGTAGAATGTAAGACGGTTCTCGGCGAAGGCTCGACCTTCACTATCAGACTTCCTCTTACACTGGCCATCATCCAGGCCCTCATGGTCATCATCGGCAAAGAGAAGTACGCTATCCCGCTTGCCAACATCGATACCATCGAGGACATCCCCGCGACCGATATCAAGTATGTTGAGGGCAAGGAAGTTATCAATCTGCGCGGTACCGTTATTCCTCTTATCAGACTCGACAAGATCCTCGATGTCACCGATTCCAAGCAGGATGCGGAGAACCTTACGGTTGTCATCATTTCCAAGGGCGACAAGAAGGCCGGCCTTATCGTAGACGACCTTATCGGACAGCTTGAGATCGTTATCAAGTCGATCGGCAAGTACATCAACAACAGCAAGATGATCAGCGGTGCTACAATCCTCGGTGACGGTGAGATCGCACTGATCCTTGATGCTACTACATTAGTTTAATTAAGGAGGACATTTCGCATGGCTGAGACAAACATTACTTCAACACTCGACGCGGTACAGTACATCGGCGTTGTTATCGATAACGAGCAGTACGGCATCGACATCAATTACATCGACAATATCGTAAAGATGCAGAGGATCACAAGAGTTCCGAAGGCACAGCCTTACTTCCTCGGAGTCATCAATATCCGCGGTGAGATCATCCCGGTTATGAGCCTCAGGATCAAGTTCGGCAAGAGCCCCGACACCTTTACGAACGCTACGAGGATCCTCATCATCAAGCCCGAACAGCAGGCTTCGGTCGGCTTCGTGGTTGACGAGGTTAAGGAAGTTGTTAACCTCGAAGAGGATAGCATCGATCATAAGAATACATCGGATTCCGGTAATTCTTACATCTTCGGCGTAGGAAAGCACGCCGACGGCCTTATCTCCCTGATGAACATTCAGGCGGTACTTGCGGAGAAGGAAGATCAGGCTAAGTAATTTCAGGATATTTTATACTATATAAGGGGGATAAACGTTGTGAGTACTCGTCTGGAAGAGTTTTCAGATATGGAATTTGACGTCCTGAAGGAGATCTCGAATATCGGCGCGGGCAACGCGACGACAGCGATCTCCACGATGCTCGGGATCAAGGTGAACATGGAAGTACCCGTGATCAAGTTCCTAGAATTCAAGGAGCTGGCCGAGAGCATCGGAGGAGCGGAGAATATCGTTACAGGTATCCTTTTCGGTCTCGAGATGGATATCGACGGTATGATGATGTTCGTTATGGACTGCAAATCCGCACAGAGAATGATCGCGAATATCCTCCACGTTGACGAGGCTGAGGGCACGGAGTTCTCCGAGATGGGACTTTCCGTGCTCCAGGAGCTCGGCAACATCATCGCGGGCTCTTATCTTTCCGCGATATCGTCTTTGACGCACCTTTCCATTGCACCTACGGTGCCCTATCTGTCGGTTGACATGGCAGGAGCGATCCTTTCGGTTCCCGCCATTCAATTCGGTACGGTAAGCGACAAGGCACTCCTGATCCGCTCAGAGTTCGGCGACGAAGAAACGAGCGTGGACGGATATTTCATTCTTGTGCCTACGCTTGAGGCGTTTGAGAAGATATTTACTTCTCTCGGACTTTAAAAACAATAACAGGAATGGACAGTATGTGAATGGGTAATATGGTAAAAGTCGGAATGGCCGACATGAATATATGCAAGGCGCCCGATGCAATAACCACACTGGGACTGGGGTCCTGTATCGGAGTAGTCCTTTACGATATACGAACCAAGATATGCGGCATGGTCCACGTTATGCTTCCGGACAGCACTGCGATAAAGATGAACGACAACCCGGCCAAGTTCGCCGATACCGGCATCAGGGACATGCTCAAGATGCTCGAGAAGCAGGGAGTGCCGAAGTCGGCGCTAAAAGCCAAGATGGCCGGTGGGGCGCAGATGTTCGCGGTTAAGTCGGACAATGACATGCTGCGTGTCGGACAAAGGAATGCCGAAGCGGTGCGCAAGGTGCTCCAGAGCTACGGCATCAAGCTTATGGCAGAGGACTGCGGAGCAAATTACGGACGCACGATCGAGTTCTATCCGGAGACGCAGGAGCTCTACATCAAATCGATCGGAAAAGAATTAAAAATAATTTAAAGGTTGGTGTCATCAGTGAAAGACAAACCTTTGGTGATAATAATAACCTTACTGGGTGGCGCGGTCTGCAGTATATGTTGTATACTGAAAAGGGCCGGGCTGCTTTGGACGTTACTGGCAACATTTATAACACTGCTCGTTTTCCTGATCATAGGTCTGATAGTCAACAGATTCTTTACCGAGGTCAGAAACGAGGTGATCGCGGCAGACAAGGAAAGAGAACGTATTGCCGAGGAAGAACGGTTAAAGAGGGAAGAGGAGACCCGGCGCCGTGAGGAATGGGAGGCCGAGCATCCGGGAGTGCCTTATCCCGAGGAGGGAGCGGCTGCCGAAGAGGTATCCGCAGAAACAGAAGCAACGGAAACTTTGTGAGAAGGAGCATAACTGATTATGGCAGTTGATAAGGAAAAGCTCTGGAGTGATTATTCCGCAAACAAAACTCCGGAACTGCGTGAACAGCTTATTATAGAATATGCGCCGCTGGTTAAGCTCGTGGCAGGCAAGCTCAGCATGTATCTCGGATACAATGTCGAGTTTGACGATCTGGTCGGATATGGGGTATTCGGCCTTATCGACGCTATCGATAAGTTTGATTACGGCAAGGGTGTAAAGTTCGAGACTTACGCGTCTTTAAGGATCCGCGGAGCGATCCTCGACCAGATCCGCAAGATGGACTGGATCCCGCGTACCGTCCGTCAGAAGCAGAAAGAGCTGGACGGCGCTTACCGCAGGATAGAGGAGCGCACGGGCAGGCCCGCGACCGACGAACAGGTTGCGGAGGAGCTTGGTATTTCGGTTGACGAGCTCGACGAGCTCCAGAACGAGACCAAGGTGTCCAACATCATCTCGCTCGACGAGTACATGGAGCAGGGTGAGGCCAAGATCGAGCCCAGAGCGGACAAGGATTACATGCAGCCCGAGAAGGTTGTCGAGAAATCCGAGCTTAAGCGTCTGCTGCTCGAGGTCCTCGAAACCCTTACGGACAAGGAGAAAAAGGTTATCACGCTCTATTATTACGAGGAGCTTACTTTAAAGGAGATAAGCAGGGTTCTGGAAGTATCGGAGTCACGCGTTTCCCAGCTTCATTCAAAGGCACTGATCAAGATGAAGCAGAGACTCGGCGGCAATATGGCTATGTTTTTGGGGTAAACTTATAAATCAGAGGGGTGACTTATGAGGAATGGGTATTTTAAACTGGACAAAAGACCGGACGGAACGTATCTGATCATATATCCGCCGGAGGAAGCGGGGACATTTGTAGACGGAACCGAGATCGTTAATTATCTCGACGGTTTCAAGCTCGACTTTGAAAAGTCGGCTGTATACGAGGCATTAAAGAAGTGCACGGGGCCCGACCCCGTGGAGCTGAGACTGACCACGCTCCAGCTCGGAAATATAGATGAGATCCTTTCGGTCGACAGCCCGGACGGACTTGCTGCGATGGTAAGATTCTATCCGCCCGAGAAGAGCGGATCGAAGATGACCTATGAGGATGTTGTGCATGCTCTGGCCGTAAAGGGCATAAAGAGCGGCTTAAACGAGGACGAGATCAGGAAGTTCCTCAGAGAGAGACAGTACTGCACGACTTATGTTCTTGCGGAAGCTACGCTGCCCGAAGAGGGACGCGATGCGGTAATAGAGTATCATTTTAACACAGACCTTACCAAAAAGCCCAAGCTTAACGAGGACGGATCGGTTGACTTCCATCAGCTAGATACTGTAAGCCATGTTGAGAAGGATATGGTGCTGGCTACACTCACGCCCGCTATCCAGGGCAAGCCCGGCGTAGACGTAAAGGGCGTACCGATCAAGCCCAGAAGCGTTCAGGTAAAGTTCCTGCGTCAGGTTAAGCACGCACATCTGAGCCCGGACGGACTGCAGCTGATCTGCGACGTTAACGGGCATGTTATGCTGGTTGACGGACAGATATTCATTTCGGATACTTATACCGTTCCGGCCAATGTAGATCCCACCACGGGCGATATCAACTACAACGGCAACGTTCAGGTTGAGGGCAATGTCAATACCGGTTATAAGGTTACCGCGACAGGAGACATCATCGTCAACGGCATCGTAGAGGGCGCAGAGCTCAACGCGGGCGGACAGATCATCTTAAAGCGCGGCATTCAGGGCATGGCCAGAGGAAAGCTCACCGCGGGCACCAACATCGTGACCAAGTTCATCGAGAGCGCGGAGGTTTCGGCGGGCGGCTTCGTTCAGACCGAGTCCATCATGCACAGTACCGTAACGGCCGGCAGCGAGATCATCGTAAAGGGCAAAAAGGGCTTCATCACGGGCGGTTCCGTACGCTCGGGCAAGTGCATCGAAGCCAAGACCATCGGCTCGGTCATGGGCACGAATACCGTTCTCGAAGTGGGTGTAAACATGAACCTCGCGAACAAGCTCAAGCAGCTCGAAGCAGAGAAGATCGAGACGCAGAAGCTCATGGACCGCGATGACAAGATCATCCTTCATTTTACAAATAAGATAAAGAACCACGAGGAGGTAACTCCCG
Source organism: Lachnospiraceae bacterium (assembly GCA_016288005.1). Classification (GTDB taxonomy): domain Bacteria; phylum Bacillota; class Clostridia; order Lachnospirales; family Lachnospiraceae; genus RUG11977. The sequence goes on along the minus strand of JAEEXY010000069.1, from coordinate 6,046 downwards.
AGAGACTGGCGCAGTTCCAGCAGGTTGCGGGCGAGCGCAAGGAGCTCGACAAGAAAATGGAAGATATGACCAGGCAGATAGAGAACATCACGATCGAGCTGGATAACGCCACGGGCGGATATATTCTCGTCGACGAGATCATCTATCCCGGCTGCAAGGTCACTGTTTCAAATGTAACCAACTATATCAGGACCGAAACAAAACACGCGCGACTGGTAAGAGACGGAGCGGATGTCAGGGTTGCCGCATATTGATGCAGCGAAAGGCAGGCAGAATTGCGAAAGGAGATAAGCTATGATCACTCCTATCGAAATGTATACGATGGTTCCGAAGTCACAGGAAGCTACGCAGGTAAGGCTCGGTGAGCAGACGAAGGATATGTCGAGGATGGCTGAGATCACCCAGCATATCGAGCAGAATGCGAACGACGACGCCAACCGCACGGTAAGGATGTCGGAAGCGACCAATCCCGAATACCGTTATGATGCCAAGGAAAAAGGCAATAACGAGTATCATTCCGGTGGGGGCCGGGGTAAGGGCGAGGAACGCGAAGAGGAAGAGGACAAGGAACCTAAGGTCAAAAACATGACCGATCATCCCGGAGGGATAGATATCAGGATTTAAAGGCTTGTTAACAGGGGGATATGTAATTAAATGACAGGGCTTGAGATAACTTTATTTATATTGGGCGCGGCTTTTATAATCATCAGCTTTTTTATCGTCGGAGGAAACGAAAGGACCCCGCGTGACGCCGCCCGCAGCGCATTGGACGCCAATGTGCTCGAGCAGATGCACGAGGATTTCGTTGAGAAGGCGAATAAGAGGGCTGATTTCCTTTTGCATGAAACCGAAGACAAGCTCGAATCACTTTCAAACGATAAGATCATAGCGGTAGGCGAATACTCCGACCAGATGCTCGAAAAAATAGAGAGCAACCATAAGGAGGTCGTTTTCCTCTACCAGATGCTGAACGAAAAGGAAGAGGCACTCAAGAGCACAGTGCTCGGTATGGAAAATACCAGGATCGAATGCGAAAAGATGATACGTGACGCCGAAGCTGCGCGCGAGGCCGTGGATAAGGCCGCCCAAGCGGCAGAGAGCAGACTGAGCGCGGCTGTTTCAGCACGCACGGCAAAGCCTGCCGCGCAGACAACAGCGACGCCCGCCGCAAAAACTGCGGCACCCGCAGCGCGTACAGCGGCCGCCAAGCCCGCTGCGTCGACAGGGACCAAAACCGCGGCCGGAGCGACAGGGACGACACCGGTTAAACCGGCAGGCACCGCAGCAAAGTCCGCTGCTGCCGGAACCGTCGCGAAACCTGCGGCACGTCCGCAGACCGTCAGACCTGCGGCTCCCGCTGTGTCGCCTTCGTTTGAAAGCATGACCGGCACCCCCACGGAGAACCTCGATACGGGCGCGATCAACCGCAACGATGAGATCATCGCCCTGCACAAGAGCGGAAAGTCAGTCATGGAAATATCCAAACTCCTCGGAATGGGCCAGGGAGAGGTAAAGCTTATCATTGACCTTTATTGCTGATCGAAACGGGGAGACTGAGATGAAACTGAAATATTACATGAGAGGAGTCGGAACGGGCATTCTGTTCACCCTGTTCATTTTCGTGGTGATCATCATTCCGAACCTCAAACTCGAAAATAAGATAAAAGAGGCCACGGGGACCGAGAGCGGCACAAACGGCGGCAATACCGGAGACGATATCTCGTCTCTGGTCGGAAAAACGGACAAAACGGAGCCTACGCCTTCATCTGTTGAGGAGCCCACATTGTCACCTACACCCACGCCGCCTTCCACCGAGCCGGACAGCACACCTACGCCGGTTGAAGAGCCGACTGAGGTTGTGACAGAGACACCCACACCGACTGCAGAGCCCACGGCTACACCCACGCCTACGAAGGCGCCTACAGCGACGCCAACGCCTACGAAGGCACCCACGGCGACGCCTACGCCCACAAAGGCGCCCACGGCGACACCTACGCCTACAAAGGCGCCCACGCCTACACCGACTAAGGCTCCCACGCCAACGCCTACTCCGGCGCCGACTCCGAGCTCGACACCTACACCTACGCCGAGCCCTACGCCGACTCCTACGGCCGGACCGTCGACACCGACGCCCACTCCGTATGTGGATTCGACGGGCACTCTTAAGTTCACCATCACAAAGGGTATGACCTCGGAGACATTTGCGAAGGCTCTCGAGAGATACGGCATTATCGATGACTGGCAGGCTCTCAATTCGTATATAGGGCGGCACGGTTATTCTGAGAAGATCCAGATCGGCACTTTCACATTTACAAAGGGCATGAGCTACGACGCGATCTGCAGAAAAGTAATGGGAAAAAACTATAAATGATGCTTAACGGGAACGTTTTTCGGACGTTCCCGATTTTTTTGTCAGGAAATGCTTGCATTCTCGCTGACTCTGTGCTAATATTTCAAAGGTTGTGCGAGTGTACAACTATGCCCATCGGGCATAAACCATCAATCACGCATGTCCGCGAGGACCCGGTGCGGCTTTACTCATGGCTGTCGGTCCTGTGAGACGGATCTGCGGAAGAAAAACCAACACGGAGGAAAAGAAAATGAGTGTTATTTCAATGAAACAGCTTCTCGAAGCAGGTGTTCATTTCGGACATCAGACCAGACGCTGGAACCCCAAGATGGCTCCCTACATCTATACCGAGAGAAACGGTATCTACATCATCGACCTTCAGAAGTCGGTAGGCAAGGTTGACGAAGCTTACTTCGCGATCAAGGATATCGTTGCCAACGGCGGCAAGGTTTTATTCGTAGGAACCAAGAAGCAGGCTCAGGACGCTATCAAGAGCGAGGCAGAGCGCTGCGGTATGTACTATGTTAACGAGAGATGGCTCGGCGGCATGCTGACCAACTTCAAGACCATCAAGACCCGTATCGCACGTCTTAAGGCTATCGAGAAGATGAGCGAGGACGGAACATTCGATGTCCTTCCCAAGAAGGAAGTTATCCAGCTCAAGAAGGAGTGGGAGAAGCTTCAGAAGAACCTTGACGGTATCAAGGATATGGGCGGAATTCCCGATGCTATCTTTGTTGTAGATCCCAAGAAGGAGAGAATCTGCGTACAGGAAGCACACGCACTTGGCATCACTCTTATCGGTATCGCTGATACAAACTGCGATCCCGAGGAGCTTGACTATGTTATCCCCGGCAACGACGACGCTATCCGCGCCGTAAAGCTTATCGTTGCAAAGATGGCTGACGCTGTCATCGAGGCTAACCAGGGTGCAGACGCAGTTGTTTCCGCTGAGGCTGAGACTGAAGAAGCTGCAGCAGAAGAGGCTTGATCATAAAACGGATCGAAACCTTTCGGGGCGAGGATTGGCCTCGCCTCGTTTTTCATTAAAAACATAATTCAGGAGGATATTGACATGGCAGAGATTACCGCCAGCATGGTAAAGGATTTAAGAGAAAAGACCGGCGCAGGAATGATGGACTGCAAGAAGGCTCTTACAGAGACTAACGGCAATTTTGACGAGGCTATTGAGTTCTTACGCAAGAAGGGCCTTGCGGCAGCTGAGAAGAAGGCCAGCCGTATCGCTGCAGAAGGCGTTTGCGATACATATGTAAGCGATGACAAGAAGTGCGCAGCAGTTGTTGAGGTTAACTCCGAGACAGACTTCGTTGCAAAGAACGAGAAGTTCAAGGCTTTCGTTGCTAACGTTGTTAAGCAGGCAGCTTCTTCGAACGCAGCCGACATTGACAGCTTCCTTGCTGAGAAGTGGGCTCTTGACACTTCCAAGACCGTTAAGGAAGAGCTCAGCTCACAGATCGCTGTTATCGGTGAGAAGCTTGATATCCGCCGTTTTGTAAAGTTCACCACAAACGGATTCATCGTTTCCTACATCCACATGGGCGGCTCACATGCTGTACTTGTTGATGTTGACGCACCCGTTAACGACGCGACCGTTGAGGCTGCCAAGAACCTTGCTATGCAGATCGCAGCTCTTAACCCCAAGTACGTTGACCAGAGCGAAGTTCCCGCTGATTTCATCGAGCATGAGAAGATGATCCTCAAGGAGCAGGCTATGAACGATCCCGCTAATGCCAACAAGCCCGAGCAGATCATTGACAAGATGCTTATTGGCCGTCTCCAGAAGGAGATGAAGGAGTTCTGCCTCATGGATCAGGTTTATGTTAAGGATCAGGAGATGAGCGTATCCAAGTACATCGATTCCGTTAAGAAGGCAAACGGCTGCGATTTCAAGGTTAACAGATTCGTTCACTACATCACAGGCGAAGGCCTTGAGAAGAGAAACGACGATTTCGCTGCAGAAGTTGCAAAGCAGATGGGAATGTAGTATAATACAATCACAGGAATAGAAAAAGGGAAACGCCTGTAGCGTTTCCCTTTGTTTTTCTTCTCGAAATATGCAGTTGCGTTTCTTTTCTTTGACAATCGTGAGGATGGCATGAAAGAAAGATCTTTCTCCTATAGGAACGAATTACTGAGCTTTCTGGCAATAGCGTGCGGAATAGCCTTTAATATCGTGTGCGCATATCTGAACGGTCTTGTTGCTAATTCACCTCTTTGGCTTGACAGCATCGGCACTATCACGGTCGCAGGTATCGCGGGGTTCTTCCCGGGTATAATTACCGGCGTCTCCACCAATATCCTCAGGTATTTTGAATGGACCAATAACCCGTATTACGCGATCCTGAGCGCGGCCATTGCCGTAGTCAGCGCATTTTTCTTCGATAAAAAGCTCCAAAAGAAGCCTGTTAACGTAGTTTGGCTCATACTGGTACTTTCTTTCATAGGCGGCATACCCGGTACATGGATTTCGCGGTTCTTATTGGGCACAGGTATAGATAATCCCTTTGTTTACGAGCTGGCAAGGATGTTCCACAAAAAGATCGGACTTGGCGAAGCCTTGTCTGATTATATGTCGTTTTTCTTCTTTGACATTATTGACAAGACTATAAGTGTGCTGGTTGCTCTGCTTATCATGAGCTTTGTTCCGGATGTGATCCGCGGCAGAATCAGGAACAGCGGTCTCAGGCAGGAGTATGTTCCCGCGGATACGCGTAAGCCGTCTTTTTCTAATATGCGCAGATCGATCAGTGCGGGCAGCGTTATATTGATCGTTCTTGTTACGGTAGTTTCTGTCGGCGCCGTGACATGGGTCAGCTCCATGAGATTTAACATATATGCCCGGGACCAGGCTGTTAATGATGTTAAGCATGCCATTGATCTGGCAGATTCCAGGACCGAAGACGATGAGCTCAGAGAGTGTGCCAGCATAGGCAGGTTATCACCGGCTTATGACAGGATCGAAGCAGAGCTTCGTGAGATCAGAGACGGAGCGCCCGACGTACTGAACCTGTATATCGTATATCCGGTTGATGATGGATTCCGCGTTATATTTGACCTTTCTCACCGTGATGATATGTTGTACGATTTCGGAGAGACGGTGCCTTACGGCATAGCGTATGAGCCGTATATCGGTGATCTGCTCCGCGGAGAGGAGATAGAGCCGGTTCCTTCGGATACGAAGAGGGGCAAGCTGATCTCGGTCATGAAACCCTTATACATGAAGTCGGGTCCGCTGATCTGCTACATCGGCGGTGATGTGGATTATTCCAATCTGAACAGTTCTTATAACGAATTTTTGATACGTGTTCTTCTTATCACTGCCGCCCTGATCGTTGTGGTCATCGCGTGGAGCGTACATCTGGCGAGAAACCGTCTGGTTCTGCCTATCAACAGTATGGCGTACTGCGCGAATGAGTTCATTACCGATTATGACAGCAGGGGAGTATATGACGAGGCACGCCGTATCAGCCGCCTGAAGATAAATACCGGCGACGAGATAGAAAACCTGTACCGGGCATTTAAAAAGATGACGGTAGATACCGTCGCGCGCGAGCAGAACATCAGGAAGCAGTCCGAGACTATCTCACGCATGCAGAACGGTCTGATCGTGATCCTGGCGGACATGGTCGAAAACCGTGACGACGATACCGGCAATCATATCAAGCGTACCGCAAG
>JAEEXY010000132.1 GCA_016288005.1 Lachnospiraceae bacterium | reverse complement strand
GGGTGCAAAGTGGGCGCAGATTATGTAAACCGCACCTGCACCCATCTATTTTGCCGAATACATCCAATTGGACATTGCGTCTAGAGTTTCTGCTAGCTATAAACAATTACGGATTAAGAAGCTTTACAACTTCTTTTGCCTTCAGCACACGCCCCATGGAGACCACTTTGCCGTCGATCATCAGCGCGGGGGTACTCATGATACCATATTCCATGATCTTGGCCATGTCGGTAATGTATTCAATCTCCGCCTCGATCCCTTTTTCTGCTACGGCGTCTTTGACCGCACTGAGCAGATTCTCACATTTGCAGCATCCGCCGCCTAATACTTTGATATTCATTTAAGGTCCTCCTGTCAGAGTAAGATATTTTGGAAGGCGTTAAAGCCGTATCCAACGAGAATAATGCCGAGGATGCAAATCGCAATAAAGGTTCCAAGCAACCGCGGCTTGAGCGCCTTGCGCAGCATGATGAGAGAGGGCAGGCTCAGCGTCGTGACAGCCATCATGAAGCTCAGGATTGTTCCGAGCAGTGCGCCCTTGCCCAGAAGCGCCTCGGCCACCGGGATCGTGCCGAAAATGTCTGCGTACATCGGCACGCCGACGAGCGTCGCGAGCACGACACCGAAGGGATTGCGGCTGCCGAGGATCGTCTCGACCCAAGCCGCGGGTATCCAGTTGTGGATGACCGCGCCGATGCCCACACCGATGAGGATATATGGAAAGACCTTCCTGAAAGTGGTGACCACCTGATCCTTGGCGTAGACCAGCCGATCCCGCACGGTCAGGTTCGGGGCCTCGATATCGACGCTGCTGTTGGCGTTGCGGATGAAGTCCTCGATCTGATCCTCCATGTGCAGCTTTTCGATCAGCGTGCCGCCCAGCACGGCGATTACGAGTCCGAACACGACATAGGCCAGAGCGATCTTCAGCCCGAAGATGCTCATGAGCAGTACGAGGCTGCCGAGGTCGACCATCGGGGAGGAGATCAGGAAGGAGAAGGTCACGCCCAGGGACAGGCCCGCGCTGGTGAAGCCCATGAAAATCGGGATGGACGAGCAGGAACAGAAGGGCGTTACCGTGCCGAGCAGAGCCCCGATGATGTTCGCGCCAATCCCGTGAAAGCGGCCAAGAATCCTTTTGCTCCGCTCCGGTGGGAAGAAGCTCTGAATATAGGAGATGATAAAAATCAGCAGGCAAAGGAGGAGCGTTATCTTGATCACGTCATATATAAAAAACTGAACGCTGCCGCCGATCCGTGAAGTTGTATCCAGCCCAATAGCGGAAAGCAGGCTGCCGATCAGCGCATTCAGCCATTTCATTCCGAGTATTTGATTCTGAATAAAAGTACCCATAATTACACCTCTAAAGTTTGATATATTCAAATGTGTCGATATATAATGCCTCTATAAAGGCAGTCTGTAATGGACTGCCTGTTTGATGGCGTTTTAATCAACCAGTTGTATTACAGCAACAGGTATCGCTCTCGTCTTCCTCGCATTCGCAATCACAGCGGACGTAGGTGCCGATCATATCTCGGAATGTGGCTATTCCTTCCCTGGAAAGGGAGTAGTGCATCCATTTTCCTTCTTTTCTGACGTTTACAAGGTCGCTGTCGCAGAGGATCTTCATGTGATGGGACAGAGTCGGCTGCGTGATGCTCAAGTCCTCCAGTAGAACACATGCGCACTTCTCGCCATGCTGCAGCGCCTGCATGATCGCCAACCGGTTCTCGTCAGCCAGCGCCTTGATTTTCCTAACATCTTCTCTGAATCCCATAGTCGGTCACCTCCGTGAGATATGTGTATACTATCACATATATAGAAACTTGTCAATATATAAATGTGTCAATGGACATATTTCATTCATCTGTTGGTTTGGTATGATAAAAAACTTACTATGTCCTTCGTGTGTTATCATCCCCCTGTATTACGAATAGGGAGGAATGATATAAATGCATTCAAGATTCACCGACTTACAAAAAACAGATATAATTGCTCAGTACTGGAGGGGAAAACCGGTTACAAAGATTTGTGAAGAGTATGCTGTTTCAAAAAGCACCGTTTACGCATGGGTCCGTCCGTATTTGGTGAAGAAGGAAGCCGAGGCTGTCGGACGGCAAGTTTTTATTCAGAAGGAAATGATAAATCTGCAAAATAAGATGTGCCGTCTGAATACCATTATCGAAATTCTCGGGAAAGCGGAGTGTCTCAGAAATTCTCCTTTGGAAGAACGGCTGGCAGAGTTTCAGCGTTTGAAAGGGCAATACGGAACGAATATCCTTCTGGAAGCGCTGAATATCTCAAAAGGTACGTACCACAGCCGAATACTGCATAACGACACTCCTTCGGCTCGCCGGGAACGATATGAATACATCAGCAACGAGGTCAGAGCAATATTTGATCAAAGCCGGCAGTGTTACGGAGCTGACAAGATCCTGTCTGTTCTTCAAAGCAGAGGGGTATGCACTTCCAAAAAATTCGTACTTCGAATTATGCGGGACTTGGGACTTACCAGTATCCGGGCTTACTCAAAGCACGATTACACGGCACAACGACGGAAAAATGTTGTCAGCAGAAAATTCTCTGTTGAAACGCCGAACCAGATATGGGTTGGGGATGTGGCCCAGCATATGGTAAAAGGGGTATACTTCTATATCTGCGTCGTAATCGACTTGTTTTCCCGAAAAGTACTGGCGTACAGAGTATCACCTTGTTGTTCGGCAAAAATGATTACATCGACATTCAAAACCGCCTACGCTGAGCGCGGATATCCGGAAGGGCTTATTTTTCATAGTGATCAGGGGACGCAGTATACATCATCTGCCTTCCGTGGGTTGCTATCATCATATGGCGTGACCCAATCATTTTCATATCCGGGAAGGCCTGTTGATAATGCTGTGGCGGAGTCGTTCTTTGCCAATTTGAAACGGGAAGAACTATACCGACACGATTATAGATCCGAGCGGGAGTTTCGGGAAGCTGTATCAGACTATATTGAAAATTATAATTCTGTGCGCCCGCA